>JAIYDB010000077.1 GCA_027487695.1 Cytophagaceae bacterium
ATTTGCTCATGGCTCCAATCAAAAACGTAATCTCTATTCAAACCACCATCGGTAGGCATAGACTTATCTTTTGGCGTAAGTTCAGCCTTTCCACGCATACTGTATTGGGTGTACTCATTCAAGGTCCATAAACGACCTACGTTAGCACCAAAACCAATGATAGTAGCTAGAATCAAAAATCCAGCAGTTTTAAATACTACTGAGAACTTCTTTTCTTTGATGGCAAAAACCAATTCAGATACCGCCATTATAGCTACAATAAAAGCAGTGTAGTACGTAATTTGATAGTGACCACTCTTAATTTGCATTGCAATACTTAAGGACGCTAACACAAAGCCCCATAACCACTTCTTATTCATCAAAAGGTTAATGCTACCTAGAATTAGCGGTGCATAAACCATAGCTCTTAATTTAGAATTGTGGCCTGCCTCTAACGAAATAAAATTGAAGCTAAAGAAGGTAAATGCTATGGCGCCCACTGCCGCCACATAAGGCTTTACATTGAAACAAAGTAAAGTGATATAATAGCAAACAAGGGAAAGGAAAACAATACTGATAGGATAGGGAAAGCCTCCCATCAATATTTTATCGAAGATGTCTAGAACATCGCCAGTAAAAATGGTTGATACCGTATAGGTTGGCATACCACCAAACATAGAGTTGGTCCATAGAGGTTCTTCATCATATTGGGCTCTGTGCTCATAAACGGCCGAACTTGCACCTGCCCATTGAATGGAATCTGATTGCCTAATTACTTTGCCTCCGCCAAGGGCATCTGAAAAGTAAAGGAACACAATGGCATAAAACAAGGCCACAACAATTAGGTGTGGCAATACTTGTGTTTTAAAGTCTATTTTTTTCATAGAAATTTTGGTATTCTGCTCAAAAGTAAGTGCTTTATTCCGGACGATACTTGCTTTCCGTAAAAATTTGGTTGGCGTTGGTATTTTCTAGTATTTCTTTCATTGAAAGTTCTGGATGTTCTTTGGCGTAGGCTTGCACAATTCTCCAGCCTAGGTAACGACCAATTCGGCCAGGGCATTTCTGACCTATTTCGTTTACTTTAGGGCGTTCGCCAATAAAGCGGGTAACTTCCATGTTATTGGTTTCAAAGAATAGTTTGCGTTTTACAAAGTAACCCCAGATAATATCTAGGTGGTCTTCAACTTCCTTCATTTCTGTTGGCGAATAGCCAATGATTAAGCTATCAGGAGTACACGGAAGAATGTTTTCCATAAAGTAATAGGTTTTACCCCATTGTATCATACTGGCTAAGAGCGTGTTATCGTCATCATCAATATCAACGTAGTTTTTGCTCTGCGCCAAAATAATTGATGGCACAATGTTCTGTGGCTTCATTCTGGACTGAATATACATTGGCGTTTGGGCTGCACTCATTTGATAGTGCCCTTTACCTCCTAAAAAAGCATCTAAACCCAATACAATCATTGAATCGGTTACTACCAAATCAGTTCCAAAACCAGATACTAGTGTATATAAATCAGGAACCTTAGTTTCTGGGTAATAATGTAATAAGTAATCGTAAGCAGTATTAAGGTTTTTAGAAATGCCCTCTAAATTGCCAAACTCCTTCTGAACATCTTGATTAAGCGTATCCATAAACTTGGAGGTGCTTAACTTCAGCAATTGCCCTATCATAATACTATCATGAGGGAACCTGCTTCGCATTAAAAACATTTCTGAAAATACTGGGTAGGCATCCACTGCCTTTTTCATGCTTGCAGTATCTTTAGATGCAAATAATGATTGTTCCCAACGAACTATTTTAATAGCAGCTTTACTGGCAACTTCTGGTGCTTTGCGGCAAGTACTGGTTTCTGTACATCCTGAAATACTTGAAAGCACCAAAACAAGCACTATCAACTTGCCAAGTCCGATTGAAATTTCTGATTTATAACGCATATTCTGAATAACGAAAGCCCCTTCTAAAATTGTTAGAAGGGGCTAATGATTTAATTTTTTTCTAGGTCAATTACTGCACCTGATTTAGATAGGAAACGGAAATCGGTTATTCCGAGCGAACTATCTATTTGAAGGGTAATCCATTGCTTGTATTTCCACCACCATTCCATTTGCCTGCTAATTAAGCCTTTAGTGAAATAGGCGTGCAAATAAGGGTGTAATTGAATATTTAAACCTTTTTGGTTTTGCTTTACTAACACAAATTCTATTGATTGCTCAATTTGATCTGTAACTAGAATAGAAGCCTGAATAGCTCCAGAACCGTGGCAAGTAGGACAAACTTCGCTGGTTACAACATTAGTTTCTGGTCTTACTCTTTCACGGGTAATTTGCATTAGACCAAATTTAGTGAGTGGCAATACACTGTGTTTTGCACGTTCATCTTTCATTTCGTCTTTCATCTTATCATAGATCAATCGCTTGTTATCAGACTTGCGTTGATCAATGAAATCGACTATAACAATACCGCCCATATCGCGAAGGCGCAATTGCCTTGCAACTTCTCTGGCAGCTTCAGAATTTACTTGAAGGTTATATCCTTCTTGGTCTTCTGCATTGCGTTTGCTGCTACTTCCGCTATTTACATCAATAGAATGTAGTGCTTCCGTATGCTCAATTACAATATAACCACCGCCTGGCAACGATACTGTTTTTCCGAAAAGACTTTTTATTTGCTTTTCAACAGCATATTGTTCAAACAGTTTATTCTTGCCATTATAAAGACGTACGATACCTTCCTTTTCAGGAGCAATAGTGGTTACATATTGCTTTATTTCATCGTAAGCTTCCTTCTGATCAACCAAAATGGTTTCAAAATCGGCATTAAGCATATCGCGCAGTAAACTGCCTCTTCTGCTTAGTTCACCAATTACGATATCGCGCGGGCGGGCAAGCTTTAGCTTTTCCATGCCAGCATCCCACTTGGCAATCATATTAAGTAGGTCTTGTTCTATTTCTTCCGTTTCCTGGCCTTCGGCAGCAGTACGGATAATTACACCAAAATTGGCTGGCTTTAAGGCTTTTACAATTCTGGTGAGGCGCTGGCGCTCTTCTTTATTTACGACGCGTTTACTAATATTAATGCTTTCAGAAAAAGGCACTAAAATAAGGAACCTACCTGCTAAGGAAATCTCGCAGCTTAGGCGGGGTCCTTTGGTACTAATTGCTTCTTTGGTAACCTGAACAAGGGCATAAGAATTTTTATTGAAAACGTCGGTCATTTTACCGAGTTTATCAATTGGTTTCTCTAGTTGAAAACCATCAAGTCGGCCATTGTCTTGTTTGCCGGTTTGAAGATTTTTAACAAACTTATTCATTGAAGGGATATTAGGTCCCAGATCTAGGTAATGTAAAAACCCATCTCTTTCGTGCCCAATATCTACAAAGGCAGCGTTCATACTGGTATCGACTTTGCGAACAATACCTAGATAGATATCGCCGACTTTAAATCGAACAGCATTTTCTTCCTGATGGTATTCCACCAGGCGTTTGTCGTCTAGAAGAGCAATACGATCGCCAGTTGGTGTGCAACTTAGTAGTAGTTCGTAGCTCAACAGTTTAAATGTTTTGAGTGAATTAGAGTAATTGAAATAAAATAAAGATAACCCGAAAGAAAATTTTCTTTCGGGTATCAGTATCTTAATTACTGACTTCGTAAAGTCAGATAATTACTACTTCTTCTTATGACGGTTTTTTCTTAAGCGCTTCTTACGCTTGTGAGTGGCAATTTTATGGCGCTTTCTTTTCTTTCCGCAAGGCATGATGCTTATTGTACGGTTTAGGGTGATTTGAAATTGATAAGTATTAACAAACCATATCTGTTAGTTACCTTGTAAATCGGCTATCCGATCAGCAATGGTAGCTTTGGCAGTAGGGTCAGTATTTAATTCTGATGCCTTTTTATAGGCTGTTATTGCTTCAGTAGGTTTCTTTAAAGCTGCCAAGCATTCTGCCTGATAGAAATAATATCTACTATCTGAAGGGTTAATAGCAATTAGCTGATCAAAACGGGCTAAAGCTTTATCGTACTGTTGGCTTCGTATACTTAAAGTACCTAAGCTGTAAAGCGCTAGCTCGTTTTTTGGCTCAACTGCTAACACTTCTCTCAAAAGACCAATACCTTTCATAGGTGTTGGGCTTTCTACATAAGTAAGTGCCAGCTTTGTTTTCGCCGAAAGCGATTTGCTTAAATCAAAAGCCTTAATTAAAAGCTCTTGACTTTTAGAAAGTAAACCTTGGCGCTTGGCTTCGTCAAAAGCCAATGAATACGCTTCATAATAAGTTTCCCCCGCCAGTTCAAACGCCGAACCAGTTTGTAGTAAACCAGCCCTTTGTTCTAAATAAGCAGCAGCAGAATCGTATTTGGTATTTGCCTTGAACAAGTCTGCAAGTGCAAGCAATGCTTTGCCCTTTTCAGTATTGTTACCTTTAGAAGCAGAAGTTTTTAATTCAGTGATTTGCTTTATAACAGTTGGGCTTAGCTCAACTTTATGCAGCGTATCTGAATTAGCATCCTTACTTTCTGAAGGGGTGGCAGCAACTGAGGTTGGTTCAGCCGCAGGTTTACCAGAATTTTCAGCTTCTTTTTTAACAACACCTTTCGGCAAAACAAATAGAACTCCAACAGCCACTACTGCAGCTAAGATAAGAACTATTTGTTTTGTGTTAAGTGCTTTCAAAATGCTGTAAAAGACTACTTCTTGTTAAGCGTTTTGCTTGACTTTATTTTTTGAACAAATTGTTTGCTCGGTTTGAAAGATGGTACAAAGTGCTCATCGATAATAATAGCAGTGTTCTTGCTAATATTACGTGCTACCTTTTGTGCTCTTTTCTTGTTAACGAAACTACCAAACCCTCTGACGTAGATGCTTTCGCCACGCTCCATCGAATCTTTGATAACATCAAAAAACTTTTCGATAGCTATAGCAACGTCATTACGCTCTAAGCCTGTCTTTTCTGTAATTTCAGCAATAACCTCAGCTTTTGTCACTGTTTTAGAAGTATTTAGGTTTAAGAAATATTTGCTGCACTTACTTTTGTGCAGAAACGGACTGCAAATGTAGGGGTTTCCACGCCTTTTACAAAAAACTGATTAAAAGAGACTTAAGTAATTTGAAAAAAAATCTAAGAGAATTGCACTTTTCCAATACAATATTGCACTGGTTCAAGAAAAACAAGCGCAATTTACCTTGGAGAAATACCACTGACCCCTATAAAATTTGGCTTTCAGAAATTATTCTTCAGCAAACAAGAGTAGCACAAGGACTGCCTTATTATGAAAAATTTGTCCATAACTATCCTGATATTAAAGCACTTGCCAATGCTGCTGACGATGATGTGCTTAGAGATTGGCAAGGTTTAGGCTATTATTCAAGAGCAAGAAATATGCATACCACCGCAAAATTTGTTGTTGAACAATTAAACGGTCAATTTCCTGATAAATATATTGAGCTTTTAAAACTTAAAGGGATTGGTAGCTATACCGCAGCTGCAATTGCCTCATTTTCTAGCAATGAAGCCGTTGCCGTTTTAGATGGTAACGTTTTTAGGGTGTTGGCTAGGTACTTTGGTTTGGCACTTGATATATTAAGCAACGAAGGAAAAAAGCAATTTCAGGAATTAGCCAATTCCCAACTCCCCCACGATAATGCTGCCGACCATAACCAGGCCATTATGGAATTTGGCGCCTTGCAATGCGTTCCAAAAAATCCTAATTGTTTGGCTTGCCCTTTGAAAGAAACTTGCATTGCTTTTGATCAAAAACAAGTGGATTCCCTACCCGTGAAGCTTAAAAAGTTAACTGTAAAGCATAGGTATTTATACTATTTCTTACCTATGTATAATAGTTCGCCAATTTTAATGATGCGCAAAAGAGGCAGTGGCGATGTATGGGAAGGCTTGTATGATATGCCTTGTGTTGAATCTGAAAAACCGTTGATAGAAGGTGCCCTGGTTAGCGAATTTTCAGAACGATTTTTAAATCCCAATCATCAGAAAGTACTTGAATTTGACAATTGCTTTATTCAATACAGTCCTGAATTAAAGCACCTACTTACCCATCAAAAGCTCTACATTAGATTTATAAATATTTCAGAACTTTTTTTTCCTGAGTTTAAGGATTGGTGTTTAAAAAATGGCTATTTAGCATATCGTTTTGAAGAAGTTAGTAACTTGCCAAAACCTATAATCATTGCCAATTACTTGGCATCTAAATATTCAACTAATTCACTTTCAATAATTTAAAAACAATGGCATCGTATAACAAAATCACTTTAATAGGTAACGTAGGTAACGATCCTATTTTCAAAACCACACCTAATGGCAATAAGTTAGCTGAGTTTTCAATTGCATATAATGAAAACAGAGGAGGTGCTAACAGAGCAGATGAAAAACCAACTTGGTTTAGAGCAACCGTTTGGGGCGATAGAGCAGATACCATTAAGACCTATGTAACCAAGGGAACGCCTATTATGGTAGAAGGTAAACTATCAGTAAGTAATTATATAGGACAAGATGGTGTTCCAAGACAAGGTTTAGAAATTAGAGTGAGCGAATTTGTATTCTTAGGTGGCAAAGGCGATGGCACCTCAGGTTCAGAAAACGGTGGAGGTAATACCCAATACCCTTCTCGTCAGGGCGAAAATTCTCCAGAACCTATGAGCGGAGCACCAAATTCTTACACGAATAACAATGAAGCAGAAGACGACCTTCCATTTTAATGTAAAAAAGTTGTTGCTACTTTAGGCTGGTGTTACTACCAAGCTTTTCAATCCTAAAGCAAAATCCATTACCTATGAAAAATATTTTAATAGGAGTTTCACTTTCTGCCCTTTTGTTTTCTTGCGGAGGCGAGAAAAAACATCAGGATAAAACTAACTCTGATACAACTTCAATAAATGCTGATACCAATGCACAAGCCACATCGGCCCAAGTGCAGCAAACAGTAGATTTTGTTGAAAACCTACCATCGCCATTGCATGTATCTCGTATCTTTAAAAAGAGCGGATTGAAATACGTGAGTGGTCTTACCAATAAGCCCGATGCAGTAAGCACTTACCAAAGCAACACTGGTAAAAGCTTGAACTTAGGTGTTTACAGTGCCGATTTGGCCTACACATCGCTAAATAGTCAAACCCAAGAATCGGTTAAATACTTTAAAAGTATAAAAGGCATTTCCGATGGTTTAAATATGGGTTCCATATTTACCAATAATCAGCTTATTGATAGGTTTGAAAAAAACCTCGGTAATCAGGATTCTTTAATAAGAATAATGGCTGAATTGCAGATGGAAAGCGATATGCTTTTGAAAGAAACTCAGCGTTATGATGTAGTTTTCCTATCGTTTACAGGAGCTTGGATTGAAAGTATGTACCTGGCCTCTCAAATTAATGAAAAGCAGGCTAATCCAGAATTAGCCAAGAAAATGGCACAGCAAGCTGCCACTTTAAGTAAGCTTGTAAAACTACTAGATGGTTTCAAGACCGAAGTTTCAGTGCAAAATTTAATTGGTGAACTCAACACGCTTCAAGCATCGTTAGATAAGTTAACAGAAGGCGATAAAGCAGCCACCGATCCTGCGTTTCAAAAGCACTTGAAGGAAGATTTTACACCTAAAATTGTTGCTTTACGCAAGCGTATTATTTCAGAAGCCTAGGCATTAAACCATTGAAACATTTTATGAAAGCATTCTACTACCTATCGCTTTTAGGCATTCTTATAATGGGCAACTGTTATAATTCAAATGCCCAATGCGACGATAAAGAAACCAGAAAAAAAGTAAAAGCAGGCTTGAAAGAGTATGTTTTTGAAACCGCAAGCAGCAAACAATTCAATGCCTTCAGAGAGCCTAGGAAAGTAATTGATGCAACCTTTTCTGTTTATGCCGATGAGCAATACCGTGTGCTAAACCTTTGTGCAGGCTTTAAGCAAAAAGTAATTTTTTCTATTTACGATAGTAAAAAGAAATTGATCTACTCAAACGATAAAAACCCTACGGAAACTAGCTTTGACTTTAAAGCACTAGAAACCGGCGATTATACCATCCGATTCAACTTTTCAGAAGAAAGCACCCCTACAGGTTGCGTATCGTTTGCTGTTGGGTATAAACTATAATTTGGCAGTTTGCTAAATGTTAACCTAATTTAAGTTCGGTACAGTAAGTGCCGAACTTTTTTATTGGCAATTAGCCAATTACACCAACCCAAAACCATGAATAGGCTTGTTTTTGCCCTTTACAGAAAGCTATTCCCCATTCTTAAGTTAGTAAGAATATGGAATTTGGTGCTGCTTGTGGTTATAGAATTGGGAGTAGGCTATTCTTTAGGTGCAGAAAACGAATCAATGGCTCACCTAATCGTTTCCAAGAAGTTATGGCTTCTTATTCTTAGTTTAGCAGCAGGAGCAGGCGCAGGTTATATTATCAATGATTATTATGACCAAAAGGCAGATAGGATAAATGTTCCTGGCAGGGTAGTAATTGGCAATGATCTTACAAGAAGGAGGGCCTTGTTGCTGCATACCATTTTAAACCTTGCCTCATTAGGCTTTGCCACATTGCTAAGCTGGAAGGTGGTAGTATTTGTAGGTACAGGTATTATGTTGCTTTGGGTTTATTGTAACAGCCTTAAACGCCAACCACTTATTGGAAATCTTTCTCTTGGTATATTAGCAGGTGGTTTGGTTTATGCCCCTGCATTGGTATTTAAAGAGCCTAGTTTAAAGGTAGCTGCCTTTGCTTTGTATGCCTTTTGGGTATTTACCATACGTTCCTTATTGAAAGATAGCCGAGATAGAAAAGGCGAAGAACGTTTCGGGGCTAAAACCTTCCCCATACTTTACGGACTTAAGCGAACTAAAGACCTATTAGCAATCCTTTTCTTTGGGTTTTGCTCTAGCCTATATTTCACAGCAGGAATAATTGGCGGTGGCGTAGGGTGGTATATGGTGGTGCTACTTCCTTTTATTGCCTACACTATTCACAGTTCCATTCAGGCCGATACGCGTGCAAAACTTCAAACAGCAATTTTGCTTTGCAAAATCCTAATCCTGCTAGGGATGGCAGGGCTTTATATTTAGGCACCTACTCTTTAGACTTAATACTTTCAGGCAAATGCTTTTTTGATCCTGGAGGACTTGTTTTCCTGAATATATCGATAGTAAAGCCAATACATACTGCTATAAACAGGATTGAAATAATAAGGAAAATGCGCTTTTTAGTTTGCTGGGTCATGGTTAAATGGAGCAATTACAACTTATAAACCAAATATAGGGACTTATGGCTTTAAGTTTTTAAGAAAAAATTTGAGTTTAAAGTAGCTGCAATTGAACAAAAATGTAGTTTGCCAAATGATTACTGTAAAAGACAAAACCTTTGTACCCTTTATTGGTGCAGATACCATTGAGCAAAGAGTTGCCGAACTAGCTGCTCAAATAAGTACCGACTACGAAGGCAAAAATCCCTTGTTTATTGGCGTATTAAATGGTTCGTTTATTTTTGCAGCTGATCTATTCAAGAAAGTAGTAATCCCAGCCCAAATCACTTTTATAAAATTAGCCAGCTATAGCGCCACAGAAAGCACTGGAACTGTTGAAGAAGTTTTAGGCTTAAATATAGATATAGCAAATAGGCATATTGTAATAGTAGAAGATATAGTAGATACTGGTCTTACTATGACTGAGCTGCTTAAAACCTTAAAAGAATACCAACCATTATCCGTTGCAGTAGCTACGCTCTTACACAAACCAGAAGCCGCCAAAAAGAAAGTTGAACTTAAATATGTAGGCTTTCCCATTGATAATAAGTTTGTTGTGGGTTACGGTCTAGATTACGACGGTTACGGAAGGAACCTTCCGAGTATATATATACTATCAGAATAGCTTGTTTTTAAATTAACAGTTTCGTAACAAGCAATACTACCTTATCTTGCACCATAAATTTTTCTTTGCAATGCTAAACATCGTTTTATTTGGGCCTCCAGGAGCCGGAAAAGGAACTCAGAGCCAAAAACTGATTGATAAATACCAGCTTAAGCATTTAAGTACTGGCGATATGCTCAGGTCTGAAATAGCTCACCAAACAGAGCTTGGACTTAAGGCAAAAGAATTGATGGATGCAGGCTTACTTGTACCAGACGAAGTTGTTATTGGGATGATTGATAATCAGCTCAATGCAAACAAGGAATCAAAAGGATTTATTTTCGATGGTTTCCCAAGAACTGTTGCTCAAGCCCAAGCTTTAGATACTTTGCTATCTAACCACCTTACGAGTATCCATTTAATGTTGGCACTTACAGTTACAGAAGAAGAACTGGTAAAGCGATTGCTAATTAGAGGCGAGAGTAGCGGCCGTGCAGACGACCAAGACGAGGCTAAAATACGGGTGCGTGTAAATGAGTATAATACCAAAACCGCGCAAGTAGCCACCTATTATGAAGGCCAAGGCAAATTCAAAGCCATTGATGGCATTGGCGATATTGATGAAATTTTCAGTGCGCTATGTACTGAAATTGAGCAGGTTGGTTAATTAACTAACTCTGATAAAAGCAAAACGGTATGCCTTAGGCATACCGTTTTGCTTTTATGATTGCTTCTGTTTACCCCAAAGGTTTAAACTGCTCAAAGGCCTGTAAGCAATTATGGCAATAGTGTAAGCTTCTACATAGGGTTGGACCGAACATACTTTTCATTTCGGTATTCATGCTATCGCAATGCGGGCAAGCAATTTGCTCAAGTATATCAATATCAGGCTGGTGATTGCCTAACATAGGCGGTGGTGCTAGTCCAAATTTTTTGATGGCTGCCCTACCCTTTTCGGTTAATAAATCAGATGACCACGGTGTTTCAAAGCTTACTTTTACTGGGGTATGCTCTATGCCCTTGGCAAGTAAGGCTTCCTCTAACTGCTTTTTCATGGTGTCCATAGCTGGACAACCAGAAAACGTAGGTGTAATGGTTACACTTACTACGTTAGTATCAGAAATAATAAGTTCAGTTATAACACCCAAATCAACCAGACTTAGAACTGGTATTTCAGGGTCTTTAACAGTATCTAAAACTTCGAGTATTTGTTCTTTGGTGTATTGCATAATACGTGGTTAACCGAAGTTTAAAGATAATTGTTACCATTCAGCTGAAGGATCTAGACGGAAAACTTCGCCCATCTCTTCAATCATAGGTTGTAAATACTCCGTATGCTCACCTACCCTGCCACCAAACTTAGGGGCAATAGCCAAATAATCTGGCATGTGTAATTGAGTTTGGTTTATCACTTCAGCAATGGCGTTCAACCATTTATCTTTTAATGCTACCTCGCCTTCAAACAGGTTTCTGCCAATAATTTCTTCCTCTAGGTAAGAAGTTTCAAAAATGCCCAAGGCATAAGGAAAGGCATAATCCAAAGAATTTTGTAAACGCTCTATTGCCTCCTCAGATGAGTTGCCAAGCTTTTTAATCCACGTTTTAGCGTGTAGATTATGATATTTTATTTCTCCGTAAAACTTACGAGCTAGTTGTGCTAAAGGTTCGTTTGATGAGCTTCTTAAAGTATCGAACCTTAATAATTCTGCTGCATCAAACAGGAAATGCCTGATTAAGCTAAAATCGTATTCACCAATAGGCAGCTCAACTAACTGGCAGCATCTGAATGCTTCTGCGTTCCTAAGAAATGCATTTGGATCTGGTGCTGGTTCGCCTAAGCTATTTAGTATATCATACAATGCTTTGCTTTGGCCTACTTTATCCTGAGCCATTGAAGCGAAAGCAATATCTTCTTCCAAGATTGGACCTACCCCTGTCCACTCGCTATTTCGGTGACCAAGGATAAGTTTATCGTCTGCTATTTTGTATAAAAGGTCAATTAGTGCCTCCATAAAAAGGTATTTGGTGTATGTGCAAAAATAACCAAATAAAGCTAAAGGCAGCTAAATAAAACGCTATACTAATCTATTTACCCTTAAAGCCATCTGAAAAGCCCTTTACAATTTCATCGCCTATGCGCTGAAAAAAGTTTTTGGTTTTCTTGTTTAAACCATCTTTAGCAGCAGTTACAGCGGTTTCAATCAAAGGATTTTC
Source organism: Cytophagaceae bacterium (assembly GCA_027487695.1). GTDB lineage: Bacteria > Bacteroidota > Bacteroidia > Cytophagales > Flexibacteraceae > JAIYDB01. The sequence goes on from JAIYDB010000077.1 coordinate 12,052, forward strand.
TTCTTTATCAAACCTATCGGCAATTTCTGCTTGGGTATGTCCAGGACCAACAATAAAAAGACTGTTATTATTCTCCTTACTTTGGTACGAATACCCTGATTCGCTATTTACTAAACTAAAAGTTACTGTTAAAACTAGTAGTGCTGCTCCGAATGAAGTAATACCCAATAGTTTTGGTGAACTAATTAATACTTGGTGAAAATTTTTCATATCAGCCAATGTTAAAAAGGTTTATTTGTGAGGTTGTGTGTTTATAAAGAGTAGATGCCGAAAATGATTAAATGGTTGTATTCTGAAGTAAAATTATTTGAAATAATTCATTTGCAACTACCAAATAGACTAACGGCAATTAGGCTTTATGGTTGGTAAAAAGGATTAAAAATCCCATCTGCCATTTAATGCTTGCACTATAAGTGCACCTATAGCAAACAGATAGATAAGTATAGCCCAAAATACTAAGGTTGTGTTCAACAGTTTTTTCTTGAAAAACATTTGTAAGGCGCCAAGCACAAATAAAATCCCAGGAATTAACAATAATGAGGAAATGGTATATACTAGGCTTTCCACATAATCAGAACTTATGCTTTCAAGTTTGTATTGAAAGTCGGTTTCTATTAGGAATACATTCCCTGCTAATTGTTGTATAATTTCAGAAAGGGTATAACCATTGCCAAGCTGGACGCCAATCATGATAAATTGAACGCCAGTAACCATTAGCGGTAATGCCATGATTAATAAAACTATGCCTACTAAGCCTCTGCCTAGGGTGCCAATACCCTTGCTTATATTACTATAATTAGCTGTTCTGATTGGTGCGCCAGATTGAGTAAGTGGGTCTGCTTCCATTGTTTGAACGGTAACAGGAACTCCACGCATCCTTAAGAAGTCTGACCTCGTTTCAGCAAGTGGTGCCAAAATCCATAGCACCACATACACGAAGAAGCCTGAGCCAAAGAAGAACAAACTCGCAAAGAACAATATCCTCACAATGGTAGGATCTATATTCAAGAATGCGGCCACACCACCAGAAACACCTGCAATCATTTTATCATTTGGATCGCGATATAATTTCGCACCTGTGGTCATTGGTTCAGGCAAATCGGCTCTGCCTTTTACAACTATCATGAAAAGTATGTAGGCAAAAAACACAAAACCTGGCAATGCTGGAATTATCCAAAATCCGAAGAAGAAGAAAACAAAACCCAAACGGAGCCATAAGGTATCAATACCAAAGTAATTGCCTAAACCTGCCAAAACACCACCTACCTTTTTTCGAGCTAAATCTCTATAAAGCCTTCTGCCTAAGTTAAATGGATCTTGTGCCGAGGTAAAAGTACCTTCTTGGAAAGTACCGGTATTCGGATTCGCTTCCTGAGCTGTTGGCTCCTTTTCTTCTTCCATTGCAGGAATATCAGCCTCCTCTTCAGTGGTAAAATCTTCTGCTTTAGGATAACCTACGGTTTGCTTTAAGTAGTCAATATCAGGCATTGAAACTCCTTGACGCTGCTTCAAACGAGCCTGAAGTAATTCAGCCATTCTGTATTCAATATCTTGAACTATTTCTACTCCGCCTTCCATTTTTTCGAAGTGCTTGTAAATGAGTTCTAGGTATTGTTTCAGACTCTGGTAGGCATCGTCTTCCACAAAAAAGAGGATACCGCCAAGGGTTATGTTTATGGTAGTTTTCATTGTTAGGTGGGCTTTAGGGTTAATGCTTTAACCTTATATTATTCTTGTATGGTAATTGGCAACACAACTCTGCTATTGATGGGTGAACCATCTAAAGTTGCTGGTTCCCAATGTGGCATATGAGTGAAGAAACCTTTCAGTTTTTCTTGAAGTAATTCAGAATCGCATTCCATTATTTGGATGTTATAGATAAGTCCCATCGCATCAATAGAGAAGGCTAACTTGGCTTTCTGACCAGCAAACTTTTGCTCTTCGTCTGCAATTAGGCTAGTTAAAAACTGCTTTAATGCCTCTTCCCCTCTAGGGAACTTTGGATTTTGAATGGCTAAAGTTTGTAACCTTGCATTGGCAGGCTCAGCCATTATCAGGTCCTTTTCAATAGTATTGGCTTGAGCAATTATTGAAGCTGAAATTAGCAATGCAGTTAAAAGGTACTTTTTCATTGTGCTGTGTTGTTTTGTGAGTGAAACTTTTGAGTTTGGTTTTTTGAGTTCCAGAATTACTCTGGTAAGAGTTTAGGATTAGAATTCTCTGGGGAAGGTTGCATGAGAAAAACTTGCTGTTTTTTCCTGATTGCTTCCACACTTGAAACCATTTCTTCCCAAGCGGTATCGAGTGATGCCAGAAAGGCCTTTCCTTTCTCAGTGATGACGAAATATTTGCGTGGGGGACCGCTATTGCTTTCTTCCCAGCGGTAGGTTACTAATTCGGTGTTTTTAAGCCGAGTAAGCAATGGATAAAGTGTTCCTTCTACTACTACCATCTGAGCTGTGGTAAGCTCCTCTAATAGGTCTGAGGCGTAAACCTCTCCCCTATTAATGATATGTAGCACGCAGAACTCTAAAATCCCCTTCCGCATTTGCACGCCGATGTTATCTGTATTCATTAGTATCGGGCTTTATATAGAACAAAGGTATGTAGTGTACTATGTATAACAAAGTACCTATCTAAAAAATATGCCGTGTATTTTATAAACGGCATTATTGACTTATGAACGGTTTGTCTTAATCAAAAAGAGTAGGTCCGCTTTGTTTTGGCATCTCATTCACCAAAATTTCACGTAGTTCTAAGAGGAAAACCTTAATACGCTTAAGCTGATTAACTGCTTCCTTGTTCTTAACATTCTTCTTTTTATCAAGGTATTCTTTAGCTCCTTGCAAGGTATAGCCTTGTTCCTTAACCAATCGTTGGATTACCTTAATTTGTTCAATATCTTCTGACCTATAACGCCTATCGCCCTTCCTATTTGTTTTAGGACGCAGATGAGGAAACTCCGTTTCCCAAAACCGAATTTGTGAAGCGGTTAAATTGAGCATTTTGGCTACTTCGCCAATGCTGTAATAGAGTTTGCCTTCAGTAACTGTTTCTTTAACGGTCATCTTGAACTCAAAAGTAGTAGAATTCAAGTATCAAAAGCAAGTTTTATATTTGATTTTCAGGTACTTTAACCCATTCAATGGAAGCAATACCTGAACCAACCCCCTCCCAAGTATCTGATAATAAGGCTAGTTTAACAAAACCTGCGGTTGGCAAATCTACTTCATAAGTATCTGATAAATAATTAACTAAATCAGATATTGTGGGATTATGTCCTACTAAAAGAGCTTTATTAACCGATTCTGGTATTTGGTTAATGACCTTCAAGTAATTACCAACTCCACTATTATACAATGAGAATTCTGAACGAATTACTCCTGCCTCTAACCCTAATGCTTCACTAAAAAAGGTAGCTGTTTGGGTGGTTCTCACTGCGCTAGAGGCTATTACCAATTCAGGTTGAACTTGTAAATGCTTTGCAATTTCAGCCATTTGCAGAAGTTCTGCATAGCCAGTTTTAGACAGAACTCTTTCAAAATCAGATTGATCTTTTTCCTGATTTTTTGCCTTTGCGTGACGTAAAAGAAACAGCGTTTTCATAGTTCTAACTTATTGATTAGCTGGTTTAACATAAAACACAAAACCATTCTTCCTGCCAATTTCCTTTAGTTGGGTGTATTGAGTAAGTCCTTCAGTCTTATTGATTTTGGTGATGATATAAAGGTCTTTAGAAAGTTTATGGTTAAGGGCATAGTCTTTCCAATCGTCCAAATTATCGGTTAATGGCTTTTGGCTTGACTTTAATTCAGGATAAAAATAATGAGCGTAGCTTTTATAGCCGTGGGTAACAACATAGCAATCTTTCCCTTTTACCGATTTAAGAAACTCTATTCCAGCGTTTTGAGATATCTGTTCTACCCTGCCGATATAGGCTATCAAACCAATAAACATAAAAGCAGAAACCCCGAAAAATAAGCTTTGAAAAGCATTACCCAACTTGTTTTGTTTCGCGTAGAATGCAAACAATGCGATTACTCCTATCAGAAATATTCCAACGGTAAACTCTATTCCTGTAAAATGGAGTTCTGCTTCCATATTGGCAACCGCAAAAGGATCTTTTATGGTTGGTATAATCAAATCTCTATTTGCCCAAACCAGAGGAAAAATAAGCACTGGTATAGCTAAAATGCTTCCTAAAATCCAGATAAACCGCTTTAAGCTCTTTGGGATAGGCTTACCGTTTTGCTCCCATTGGTAAATGGCTGTACCAGCTACCCAAGCAATTGGAAAGTAACACATTGAACTATAGTGTACTATCTTGGTTTTTACCAAGCTGAAAAGAATAAGTACAACCCAAAACAATACTTTCATTAAAATATCAAACTGTTTACCTGTATCTGCTTGCAGACCAGTGCTTCTATAACCTGAAATGAATATTAAACTTGAAGGGAAGCAGCCAATCAATAGTATCACAAAATGGTAGCCAGGAAAACCACCATGACCTGCATCTGGAGTACTCAATAGCCTGATTTGGTAAGTAATGAATGTTTCAATAAACCAAGTCCCATTCTGTGCCATTTCAATGCCAAACCACGAAAGTGTGGCTATGCAAATGCTTAATAGATAAATGATTACTTGGAACCAGCTCAGATAAACCTTAAACCGCCAAACTATAATCCAAAAGAAAAACACGGTAAGTCCTGCAATTAAAAGCGCAGCAGGTCCTTTGGTAAGTACCGCTAAGCCTAGGAACAGACCTCCTAAAGCAGCTTCCTTAAGTCCTTGCTTTTGGGCTTTATAAGCCATTGAAGCAAAGTAAAAATAGGCAATCCCTAAGAAAATAAATAGGTTAAACCAAGGGTCAATTATTCCACTTTTAAAGTAAAAAGCAGGCAAAATACTACCTCCATAAGCTAAAGCAATCCACCAGCCAAGTCGTTCATTACCAATCTTTTTACCGAAACTGTATAAACATAAAATGGTAACTATACCTGCAATAGCATTTGGAAAGCGGGCAGCGTACTCCCCTACTCCAAATACAGCCATGCTTGCTGCTTGCAGCCAAATAAACACGGGAGGCTTTTCCCAGAAAGGCAGGTAGTTAATGCTCATCCGAAGATAATCGCCTGTTTCTAGCATTTCTCGGGCACCTTCTGCAAAGTTTATTTCGTCCCAATCAAATAAATGAACCCCACCTAAAAAGGGTAAGGCAAACAAGGCAATCCACAGGAAAAGGAATAAAGGCTTATTTTTAAAGAGTTGATTCATAATTACAAAAGATTAGCCTTCTCAAACCAAATAGGGTAAAACTTAGCGATGATATACAGTACCAAAACATTGGAACCTACACCAATTATACCACCTACTAAAACATCGGCTGGAAAGTGGGCTGATAAATATATTCTTGAAAAGCCAGTGAGTATTGCTGCCATTATACAAAATACTGAAATGCTTGGCTTTCTATAAAATAGTGCAAGCAACATAAAGGCACTAAATGCTGTAATGCTATGACCTGAAGGAAAAGAGTAATGTGCTGGTGGTGCTAAACCATCAATAATTCTAATAGGGATTCCTTCTTCTTGAAAATACAATACTGGTCGGTGATAGTCACCAAAAATTACTCTTTTAAATAAAGTAGATAACCCACCACTTACTCCGAAACAAACTAGAAGTAATAATGCCCGCCATTTATTATCTAAAAGCAAAAGTGCCGATACAAAAACATTAAATAACCCATCGCCAATGTAAGTAAAGTAGGTGAAGAAGAAATCAAAACCACTTGAATACCATTGATTTATCTTTAAAAATAGTTGATGGTTGCCAATAATTTTTAAAAGCGAGGTTCCAATAATGTTCCAACCAATAAAGAACCAAGTAAAGGTTTCGGCTCTATTTAATACCGATTTGAATATACTAATAACACTTCCACTACTTTTTTGACCTACTGCCATGGGTATAGATTGGAACTAATTCAACAAATTTGCCTCAAAGCTACGCCTTAAAGCATCATATTATGACTGAAACCCTTGTAAATGCCTTAGAATTACAAAATTTTGCTGAATCGGTTTTTCTGAAAGTGGGGTATTCTGAAGCCGATGCAAAGCTAATTGCTAGTAATTTATTGTCTGCCGATTTAAGAGGAGTAGATTCGCACGGGGTGGCAAGGCTTTCAGGGTATTTACGATTGATTAAGGTAGGACGAATTAATACAAAGGCTAAACCGTATATTACCCACCAAACACCCTCTACAGCTGTTTTAGATGCTGATGGTGCGCTTGGCTTATTAGTAGCTACTGAGGCTATGAATATAGCCATTGAAAAGTCACAGCAAGTAGGTACTGGTTGGGTTTCAGTATCCAATTCTAGTCATTTTGGGATTGCAGGAAGGCACGCAATGCAGGCCTTACCACACGATATGATTGGCATTGCGATGACCAATGCCAGTGCTTTGGTAGCTCCTACATTTGGCAAACAAAGGATGTTAGGTACTAACCCTATTGCGGTTGCCATTCCAGCAGGTAACCAACCGCCTTTTGTGGCTGATTTTGCAACAACAACCGCAGCTAACGGTAAACTTGAAATACTCCAGCGAAAAGGCGCTGAAACACCCAATGGTTGGGTGCAAAATAAAGCTGGTGAGCCTACTACCAACGCTAATATTCTAAAAGAAGGAGGCGTATTATTACCTCTAGGCTCTGATTATGAGCACGGTAGCCATAAAGGTTATGGACTTGGCAGCATTGTAGATGTATTTTCTGCTGTTTTTAGTGGGGCTAATTATGGTCCGTGGGTGCCGCCGTTTCCTGCCTATGTGCCTATTCCAGAAAATCCTGTGGGTAAAGGTATTGGCCACTTTTTTGGGGCAATGCGCATTGATGCTTGGCAACCTTCGGAAGTTTTTAAAGCGCGAATGGACCATTGGATTGAAGCATTCAGAAACACAGAACCCATTGACTCTGAACAACCTGTATTAATTCACGGCGATTTAGAACGTGCTTTTGAAATAGAAAGAACTGCAAATGGTATTCCTTTGCACCCTAATGTAATTACCGATTTGAAGGAATTAGCCAACGAACTAGGAATTACCACCCATATCTTCGGCTAAAAGCTTAAAGGTTTTTCTGTGGTGCGGGGTAATACCCGTTTCAAAAATAGCTTTTCGGTGAGCTTTAGTTGGGTAACCCATATTGCGGTGCCAAGCGTATTGAGGGTGCTCCTTTGCCAAGTTGGTCATTAACTCATCTCGGTAGGTTTTAGCAAGGATACTAGCCGCAGCAATACTCTGAAACTTGCTATCGCCTTTGATAATACATTGATGCGGTACCCAAGGAAAGGGATTAAATCGGTTGCCATCTACCAACAGCATTTCTGGTAAAGCCTTTAAACCTTGAACCGACCTGTGCATAGCCAAAATACTGGCTTGCAGTATATTAATTTGGTCAATCTCTTCTGCAGAAGCAAGGGCTATATGGTAATCTAAAGCTACTTCTTTCACCAATTGAGCAGCCTCCAAGCGTTGGCTTTCGTTTAACTGCTTGCTATCTCTGAATAATGGAGAAGAGAAAGCTCTGGGTAAAATAACCGCGGCAGCTACCACAGGTCCAGCCAAACAACCCCGACCTGCTTCGTCTAAGCCTGCTTCAATTAAGTTATCAGTAAAATGAACTTGCAAGGGTTCAAGCATATTATTTTCCTCTGATAATATCCACAGGGTCAACCTTGGCGGCTTTTACTGCAGGGAAATACCCAGCTGCTGCTGTACTTAAAATGGCAAAGGCAAAGCCTGAAAGGTAAAAGAGCGGATCGAAATTGATTTGTAAGCGGTTTACTGTAATGAGTCCTTTCAAAGTTACTTCTACTTGTGAGGCAGCCCAACTCACCCCATAACCTAGAATAATACCAAGTGTTCCACCAACTAAACCAATCACTAAAGCCTCAATCATAAACAAGGTTTTGATGTCTCTATTTTTATAACCAATTGATTTTAAGATGGCTATATCGGTCATCTTTTCATAAATCATCATCATCAAGATATTGAAAATACCAAAGCCAGCCACAATCAGAATAGAAGTAATTACCAAAACCGTCGCCATATTCTGAATTTTGAACACCCCAAAAATTCCTGCATTGGCTTCTTTCCAACTTACGGATCGGTACCCATAAGCACGACCAAATTCTTCAGCTAACAAATCTGCCTTCTCTACTTCTTTTAGCTTAATGTTTATATCGGTGATATAGTTTGCATCCTTGTTTATGAGATTTTGAGCAGCTCTTAAATTAAGGTAGGCACGACTATCATCTACTGTTGTAATACCGCTTTGGGTAATTGCTACTACTTTACAGTCTATCACGGTATTAGTAGTAGCTACTGAAAGGATATCATCTACTTGAGCTCCTATTTTGTTAGCTACTCCTTTTCCTAAGATAATGCCGTTTGAAATGGTATTCAAGCGCATTATATCACCTGCTACTTGTTCCTTGTAAAGGTTAAAGAGTTTGTTTTCCTTATCTATATCAACCCCGCTAATGGTTACAGGTAGTTCTTTGATACCTGCCTTGCAAATAGCCTGCGTAATCATATTTGGAGCAACCCCGCTCACACTTGGATGGCGTTCTATCAAGGCCATCAGGTTAGATGAGTTCTTGATTTTTTTGTCTTCGTCCTTTACTTTTTGGTTGCGAACTACTACCCAATTATTCTTAAATTCTGGATAGGCTGCTGCAATTGGGGCAGGGTTTCTATCAGGATCAACAAATAGGTGGATATGGAAGCTATTGTTCACAATCTTATCCAGCATATAAGTTTGTAAACCAGTTATAAGTCCTGCTTGAAAAATGAATACTGTTATCCCAAACATTACTCCCAGCATGGCGACTAATGTTTGGCGTTTTTTACTCCATAAATGCACAAAAGCAATGCGGAGAATGGGTCTGTTTTTGAAAAGCCGCTTTATCATTTTGGCTTTACCAGTTCATCGGTTTCTGAAATGCCGCTAATAATTTCTATAAACTCCACATCTGAAACACCGGTTTTCACCCTTCTAAACTGCTTTTCAGATTTAAGCATTACGGAATCGGTCTTCACAAAAATCTTAGGGATAACCAAAGCCCCCTTTACTGTTTTGTAAATGATATTGGCTTCAATAGTACTACCTGCGTAAATTTTGGTTGCTGGAGGTAATTGAATGGTAGCAGTAGCCTTAATGCTCTTATTAGCCGCTGTAATTTTAGGATAAACTTGTTTAATAGTTCCTGTAAAAACTGTTTCCCCAAAGGCTTCAGAACTAAAAACCACCTGCTGACCCTTAAAAACAAAGTTTAAATCAGTTTCGTCAATAGCCAATTCTACTTCATAATCGGTAGGGCTACCCATTTCTACAATAGGAATTTGAGGAGCGCAATACTCCCCTTCCTTTAGCAGAATATCAAAAATTACAGCCTTAGAAGTAGCTTTAATCACAAAATCAGATTGCTGACTTTTAGCCGCAGCAACTGCATTTTGGGCATTTTCTAAATCGGTATTTGTTTTTTGCAAGGCTGCTAAATAGGCTGCATCTGCCTTTTGGTAAGTATCCTTTGATACAGCAAGCTGCGTTCTTAAATTATCCGACTGCTGTTGAGTACCTGCATTATCTTTTCTTAAACCTTGGTATCTAATAAACTGAAGGCTATCTAACTTGTACTTTTCCTTGGCGACTTGTAGTTCCTTCTTAAATGTACGCAAGTAATCGCTATTGCTGCTTGCATAGCTTTGAGCAAGGGCTAGGTTATTAAGGGCTGTTCTAACAGCAAATTCAGAACTTTCATTTTTTACTTTGAAAAGAGGGTCCCCCACTTCAACAGTATCACCAACAGATACATAAATCTTATCCAAATACCCTGGTAATGAACTTACTACCTTTCTATATTCTAGCGGGAATAGTTTACCACTTGCATATACGGCTTGGGTAATATCTTTCCGAATAGGTTTTACTATAAATTCCTTACTACCACAACTTGCCAAAAACAAGGAAAGTAGCAGGATAATGTATTGATTAAAATGCTTGGGTTGCATTGAATGCTGTTGGTGATTTGCAATGCAAAGGTGCAAAAGCTTTAGTAATTAATAAATGATAAATGTGGGCAAAACCTGAACTTGCTATTCTTCTAACTGCCAATTCAATTGGATAGCATCGTTCAAAAACTCAAACTGGGTGGTTACCACATCTACATATGGAACAGGCAAATCAGGCCCCAAAGGATCGAAATTTGGTAAGCCTGCTAACCAAGTGAACTTTTCTGGTTGCAAGGTGGCTTCTTTACCATTAACTAAAAGCGCCTTTATATTTTCAAACCCGTGGAACATTATTTTAACCCATTTGAAAGGCACTTCATAACTACCGTCTTTTGGCGAAATAGATAAGCTTTCTGCAGTAAGTTCAATTTCCCTTAATGCATATTCGCCTGATTTGTAGCCAAAACCTTCCCCAGCATCGTAATACCAAGTGAAGTTTGTGGTGTCTTCGGAATGGTAAATATGAAGTTCTAATTCTACACCAGGGTCTTCGCTCGTATGTTGAATAGATTTATGCAATGGAATGATAGCCCCAGGCTTGGCAAACACTGGCAATAGGTGCAAAGGCGATTCCACTATTTCTGTACTGCCGCTTAAATAAGGCTCATCAGTCCAAAGGTTATAATAGAAGTTATCAGAACCCTCACCTGGGAAATAGACTTTCGTAAATTCCTTATAGGCAGCAACTGGTGATACCATTAAATGCGGACCAAAAAAGAACTGATTTTCAAACTTAACGTCGTAAATATCTTCTTCGTGGGCGTATTCTAGAGCTAAAGAACGCTGAATAGGGGTGCCATCGGTTGCATTCTGATAGAAGCAACTATATAAATAAGAGAGTAATCGATACCTCAGATTGATATAATTTCTAGCTATGGTTTCAGTTGTTTCTCCTAATGCCCAAGGTTCTGTATCTCTATTATTAATCATAGTATGAATACGGAACATTGGCGAAAATGTACCTACGCTTACCCATCTGGCATAGGTAGGAGGATTCACTTCACCTTCAAAGCCACCAACATCCATACCTGCAAAGGCTACGCCGCTCATTCCTAATGAACTAAGCATTCTAACGCCTAATAACATGTGGTCGTTGGTAGCTTGGTTATCGCCTGTCCACAAGGCCGCATAGCGTTGTATGCCAGCATAACCTGCTCTTGAAAGCACGAAAGGACGCTTACTAGGCTGGTGTTTCAGATTGCCATCATAGGTTGCCCTAGCCATTTGCATACCGTAAACATTATGAGCTTCATTAAAACTGGCTTTATGCCCGTCTTGGTTAAACTCAATCAGGGGAGGCGTATGTTGCCCCCAAGATGCTGGCTCATTCATATCGGTCCAGAAGCCTGCAATGCCTGCATCAATTACTGCTTTAAGGTTATGAGCCCACCAAGCACGTCCTTTTTCAGAGGTAAAATCTGGGAAGTGGCACCAGCCTGGCCAAACCATTGCAGTCCAAGGGGTTCCATCAGGATAGTTCACAAAAATACCTTCACCTATACCGGATTGATAGGCGTGGTAGGAATCTTCTACCTTAATTCCCGGATCCATAATGGTAACAACCTTAAAGCCTTGTTCGGCTAAATCGGCCATCAATTTCTTAGGATCTGGAAAGCGCGAAGGGTGCCAAGTAAAAACCTTAAACCCATCCATATAATGGATATCCAAATAAATTACATCAGCAGGAATTTGGCGACTGCGGTAATTTTGAGCAACCATCCTCACCTCAGCTTCAGGGTAATAGCTGTAACGGCACTGCTGCAAACCTAAACTCCAACGTGGTGGCATTTGGGTTCTACCTGTTAATGCTGTGTATTTCTGAGTAATTGCTAATGGATTTTCTCCCGTAAATAGATAGTAGTTCAACTCACCATCATAGGCAGTATAAAAGCTGAACCTATTATTACTTGCTCCAAAGTTAAACTCACTTTTATGGCTGTTATCATAGAAAATACCATAAGCACCATTACTATGCACACCCATAAAAAATGGAATTGAAGCATATAACGGATCAGAACCATCCTTGTAGCCGAAATGGTCGGTATTCCAATTGGTGTAAGCCCTACCTGCTCTATTTAAACGCTCGGTTTTTTCGCCTAGACCAATGAATTTTTCATTGGGTTGCAATTTTCTGTAATGAAAAACCTGTTGACCAATCCAAGAGCTACCAAAAGCAGGATCTTCCTCTACCAAAGGATTTCCGCTCGTATTTAAAAGCCTTACTCTGAAAGGCTTTAAGTTAATTTCTAAAGTACCTTCTTTAGTTTTCAGCAAAAGCAGCTCATTTACTTGCTCTAATTCAAAACTCCCATCTTCAAAAGGCTGATCAATAGCGTATGTAAAGTCGTTAAACTCGTGTTGTTGTGTTACTTGAACTTGCCAAGCACCTAATTGCCAAAGCCTTACCCTTACAATGGCTATATCGGTATAAAAAGTTAATGTACTTTGCTCCTGCTTCCAGTGTTGTACATTTCCTATTGCAGCGTTTAATTTAGATTGTAACATGGCAAGTTATTGAATTTTAACAAAGGGAAAGGTTTTTAGGTTGAAAGGTAGTAAAACCTGACAGAATGTCACCGAGTGCAAACCATATTCCTTATATTTGCAAAGCTAATGCTAAAGAACCGATGAGCGAACTAATTCCTGATTTGGATATTTTAATTCCAACCGATAAAAACCTAGAGCCTGAAGCTCGAATAAGTGCCGATACCAGTACTGGCAAGCAACGTAAGCTTTATATAGAAAGCTACGGCTGCCAAATGAATTTCTCTGATTCAGAGATTGTTACTTCCATTTTGCTTGAAAATGGGTTTGATACCACTAGTCAGGCCAAGGAGGCGGATTTAATTTTATTGAATACCTGCGCCATTCGCGATAATGCCGAATTAAAAATAAGAAATAGGCTTGTTCACCTCAACGCCCTTAAACGCCAAAAGCCAAATATGATGATTGGCATTTTAGGTTGTATGGCGGAGCGTTTAAAAAGCAAACTGCTAGAAGAAGAAAAATCAGTTGATATGGTGGTAGGTCCTGATGCCTATCGTAGCTTACCTGAATTGGTAGAAGAAGTATCTGACGGCAGAAAAGCAGTTAATGTTATTCTATCTAGAGAAGAAACCTATTCAGATATTACTCCTGTTCGTTTAAACTCTAATGGGGTTACTGCTTTTGTAAGTATCATGCGTGGGTGCGATAATATGTGCAGCTTCTGTGTAGTACCATTTACAAGAGGTAGAGAACGCAGCAGAGATGCTCATTCCATTGTAGCTGAAGCACAAGATTTATTTGATAGAGGTTTCTGCGAGGTGACTCTATTAGGTCAGAATGTAGATAGCTACAAGTGGGAAAGTGAAAACGGGGAATTGAAAGTAAACTTTGCCCAATTGCTTGAAATGGTGGCATTGGTACATCCTGATTTAAGAATCAGGTTTAGCACCTCACACCCTAAGGATATTACCGATGAGGTATTGTACACGATGAAAAAGTACGATAACATCTGTAAGTATATTCACTTGCCTGCCCAAAGTGGTAATAGCCGTATCCTGAAACTGATGAACCGTACTTACGACCGTGAATGGTACTTAGGTAGAATTGAGGCTATTAGAAATATTCTAGGCGAAGAATGTGGTATTTCAACCGATTCTATCACAGGCTTCTGCACTGAAACTGAGGAAGAACATCAGGATACGCTTAGTCTAATGGATATAGTAAAATATGACTACGCTTATATGTTTGCTTACAGCGAACGTCCGGGTACTCCAGCAGCTAAAAAACTAACAGATGATATTCCAGCTGAAGTTAAACAGCGCAGATTGAGCGAAGTAATTGCTAAGCAAAACGAGCATAGTTTAGAGCGTAATTTACTCCGAGTAGGACAGGTTTATAAGGTTCTGGTAGAAGGAACTAGCAAACGCAATGAAGATGAACTATGCGGTAGAATAGATGCCAACTGCATGGTAATCTTCCCTAAAGAGAACCTGAAGAAAGGAGATTATGCAATGGTGAAAATTCTTTCTTGCACAGCAGCTACCTTAAAAGGAGAAGTAGTTTCCGCTTAAACTCCTAAATTACTCACAAACCACTCAACAGACCGAAAACTAATTATGACACCAGACGATTTACAACGGATTAAAGAGAATTATAAAATTCTTGGAACTAGTCCAAAGTTAAACGCTGCCATACTTGCTGCTGCTAAAGTAGCAGAAACCGATCTTACTGTTTTAATTCAAGGTGAAAGTGGTTCTGGTAAAGAATCGTTTTCTAAAATTATCCATAACCTAAGCCGCAGAAAACATAAATCGTTCTTTGCGGTAAACTGTGGTGGTATTCCTAGTGGTACTATCAACGCGGAATTATTTGGTCACGAAAAGGGTTCCTTTACGGGGGCCATTGGCGATAGAAAGGGTTACTTTGAAGAAGCCAATGGTGGCACCTTATTCCTTGATGAAATTGGCGAAATGCCAATGGATACCCAAGCCATGTTACTTCGTGTTTTAGAATATGGAGAGTATTTAAGGGTAGGTAGTAGCGAAGTTCGCAAAACGGATGTTCGTATTATTGGTGCTACTAATGTTAACCTTGAAGATGCTGTTCAAAGAGGCAGATTCAGGGAAGATTTGTATTACCGTCTATCGGCCTATACCATTAAAGTACCTCCTTTAAGAGATAGGGGCGACGATATTTTACTCTTGTTCAGGAAGTTCGCTCGTGATTATGCGGAACAAAACCGTAGGCTAGACCCTATTAAACTTAGTGCTTCAGCATCTGAATTATTGCGCAGGTATAGTTTCCCTGGTAACGTAAGGGAGTTAAGAAACATCGTATCGCAATTGAGTTTGGATACCGACGATAACGAAATAGAACCAGACTTACTACAAACCAGGCTAAGAGTTAATGTAGAACGCTTTTTACCTGCTATGGCAGGCGGTTCTATGGGTTCCGGCAGTGGAGGTGGTACCAAAGATACCCAAGATATTATCTGGGGAATGCTCTTTGATATGCGCAAAGAAATTGCCGACTTAAAAGGATTTGTGCAACTACTTTTGCAAGGCAATGCGGCTAATGGTTCAGTAAACGAGTTTATAAGTACTCATCCTGGATTTTTTGGAGCCAAAGAAGATGGACTTAGCAAGTCTAACAATATGCTACTTGCCAGTTCTTCAGAAAGCAAATCGATAGAAAATCACCACGAAAGCACCATTTCTAATGTAAGAGATTACAATCAGAATGGAGCTGAGGTACTTGATATTGAGGCAAATTCTGTCGATGTAACATTTAGTTTAGAAAAGCAGGAGCGTGACCTCATTTACAAGGCCCTAAAAAAGCACCATCACAGGCGTAAAGCGGCAGCCGAAGAGTTAGGTATTTCTGAAAGAACATTGTATAGAAAAATAAAACAGTACGACCTTGAGTGCTAAGTTATTAAAAATCAATATTTTACTTATTTTCCTGATAAGCCTTAGCCTATCAGGTTGTGGGATATATTCTTTTACGGGTTCGGCGCTTTCACCAGATATAAAAACAATATCAATTGAAACCTTTCCAGATAGAAGTAATGGAGGTCCCTCGTATATTTCACAAGTATTTACTGATAAAGCTAGAGAGTACTTCCAGAGCAATAGTAAACTCGCTATACTTCAATCAAACGGCGATTTACAGATAACTGGGTATATCAGTGGCTATACACTAAGTCCAGTGGCTCCAACAGGAAATAACGTAGCAGCCAAAACAAGACTTACAATTACAGTAAAAGTGAAGTACCAAAATACCAAAAACGAAGAAGACGACTTTGAGCAAGATTTTAGCTTCTTTTCCGATTTTGACCAAACCCAAACCCTATCTGCAGTAGAAAGAGGCAAGATAGAAGAGATAAGCGACCAGATACTACTTGACATTTTCAACAAAACAGTTGCAAATTGGTAGCGTAAACATATCCTTAAGAACGCAATAATCCCCTCATTACTCGTATAGCTATGGAAAACAATTACTTTGAACCACTTTTGCAAAGCCCACCCGCTAGTTCGGCAGTGTATTGGAATGCAATTCAAGAATTAAGTGAAGAATTTCCTAGCTCATCGCTAGTACAGATTTTAAGGGCGAAACTCGCAGCTGATTTAAACAAACCAGAAAAAGGAAGTTTGTTAAAAAGTGCTAGCATTGCTGTTTTAGATAGAGCTCTTTTCAAACAATACTTTGAAAACGAAACAATTCCAGAGCCAAAACCCGTGCAATGGAAAAGTTGGGAATTTACCCCCCAGCCAAGTAATGATGCCCCTATTTTTACAGAAGAGCCTGAAATACAAGAGTTAGTTGTTACCTTAGAACCTAAGGCTGAAGTAGTTGAAGAAACTGTAGTAGTTGAACAACCTATTGCTGAAGCAATTTATGAACCTTTATTAGCAGCGGAAACTATAGTTGAGGTTGATGAAATTGAGGAATCAGTTGTTGCTTTCACTCCAATTCTACACGAAGTAGAAAAGGTAATTGAAATACCTACTGTTGAAATTACCGATGAACCTCAGCCAGAAACTGATAATCTGGTAAATGATTTATTAGCTAACCTTCAAGCATTAAAGAAGACTCACTTCCAGTACGATCATATAAACGACGAAGTAAAGCCAGAAATAAGTAAAACCAGTTTTGCTGCAGCAATTGACTTACCAGAAGTAATTGAGGTAGAGGAAAAAAGGTCAATAGAAATTGCGCCAGCTATTGAAGTTCAAGCTAACGAAACAGTGGCAGATATATGGGAAGCTCCCCCACTGTTTATCCCGCCTTACGAAGCACATCCGGCAGATGAGCCTCAATTTGATTCTTCAGCACATGTAGATCACGGTTTTTACGCCTCAGAAGCTAAAGAAGAAGTAGAGCTTAATGAAGAACTGATACTTTCTGATGATGAGAAGACCTTTCTTCATTCAGAACTAGATATTTCTGAATCGAATGCCATGTTCGAATTTGCTGAGACTGATGCAGCGCAAAACCTTGTTGAGCCAATTGCCCCAGACTTAGCATTTATCAATAGTATACCTAATCATATTTCTGACGATTATTTTAAGGATACAGAATTACAAGAAACTGGCGAGCCAGCTCTAGCTGCAGACGACCTTATTGATAGGTTCTTGGCTAATACCCCAAAAATTAGTGCACCAAAGGCTGACCCTATTCAGGGCATACAACCGCTTAAATCAGGTGAAATATCTTTACCTCATTTACCTGAAATAACTACAGAGAATATGGCATCGATTTACCTACGTCAGGGCAACCGAGAGAAGGCAATTGAAACCTATTTAAAATTAATCTTGAAATTCCCCGAAAAAACTGCTTACTTTACAGCCCAAATTCAACACGCTGCACAAGCAGTAAAATAATATGGTTATCGTAATAGTTGCACTTTCAATTCTGCTTACAATCTTATTAAGCCTAGTAATTTTAGCCCAAGACGGTAAAGGTGGAGGTTTTACTCCTTCTGCTGCTGGTGCTGCTCAAGTTATGGGTGTTAAGAAAACTACCGATGTTTTAGAAAAACTAACTTGGGGTTTTATTGCGGCTATTATAGTAGTAAGTATTTCTTCAGGCTTTGTAACTGGTGGTGAAGATGTAGCCGAAGGCGAAATTCCAACTACGGTTAACATGCAAAAGGCTAAAGCTACTGCTCCACGTCAGGCACCAGCTACCGCTGCCCCTGCTGATACTACCGCTGCTGCTCCAACTGCAGCACCTGCTAATTAATTAAAATCCTTATAGGACTAAAATATAAAGGGATGCTTTTTCGGCATCCCTATTTTTTTGCGAAAGAACAAGTTAGTTAGGCTAAAACCAATGGTTGCAATTGCGACCATAACTGCTTTTTGAGGCTGCTATCAGTCGTTAACTTCATTAAAGAATCAGACTTTAGATATAGCACACTATCTTCAGCAATGAGGCTATAAGACCTTGAAGGTAAAAATGCCAAGAAATTATACTTTACTCCAAAAGCAATCACTAGCTGAGGCTTATTAGCCAGTAACTGAGTCTTTGTAGTTATACCTCTGTTTTCGTTTTCAAATACAAAGCCAATATCATTTCCCTTTAACTGCTTAGAAGCCATTATCTTCAAAAGGAAGTCACGTTCTTCGGTAGTTAGTTCAGTTTTTAGGCCTGGTAGTAAAACCAAAATATTCCTTTTGTTACTACCGTGAATCACCAAGTTTTGCGCAACCGAAGGTGCAACTACTTTTGGATTTTCAACAGGAGGCTGCACTGGTTCTACTTGGGCTGAGGTTTCAACTTGTACCACCTTTTCTGTTTCAGGCTTAACAACAGTGGCCTCGACAGGCTTTTGGGAAGGATTATTTAGGACTTCTATATCCTCTGGTTCTGTAAAGTCAATTTCTCTTAACAAACTATCGCGCGCATCTTGAAATACCACCAATTTTTCGGTGTATATATAACGCAATGCATTCGTTTCTAGAGAGAAATTGGGTTCCATTAAATATCGCCTTCTATCGGTCTTATTAATAATTCTTCAACACAAGCTGCTTGGCTTAGGTTACTGCAAGTAAACACCAAATCGGCAATATCTTCAGCTTTCATAAACCTATTTTCAGGCAAATCGCTTCCTGCCCAGCTATCAGTTAAGGTAGGGCCTGGTAAAATGCTGGTAACCTTAATTTTCTTAGGCATCAGTTCAGCACGCAATACCTTACTAAATCCTAATAGTGCAAATTTTGAAATACAATAACTCCCACCATTGGTAAAAGCCATTATACTGGCAGTGCTACAAATATTAAATATATGTGGCAGTGTCGATACTTCTAAAACTGGCAACAATACCCTAGTGAGGTAATAAGCACTGTTCACATTGGTTTGCAAAAGCTGTTCTAGGGTGCCATCAGTTTCACCTTCAATAGTGCCAGGAATAAACTGACCAGCGTTATTCACCAAAATATTAACTTCTTTGGTATGCTTACCTACATATTCTGCAAAAGCATAAACATCGGCTTTTATGCCCATATCGCCAGAAAAAGTAAAAAGTCTAGATTTTTGTTCGTCTGACAGTGTATTGCTAAACGCCTCTAACCTTGCAACAGACCTACCCGAAACAAATACCTGATAGCCTTCAGCCAAGTATTTTTGAGCAATTGCTTTGCCTATTCCTCTGGATGCCCCACTTATTACGGCAACTTTCTGCATTCTATCAGTATTTTTGTGTGCATAAATTTAACAACTATGAAGAAACTATTGCTCATAATTTCATTAAACCTTTTGGTTCAAACCTGTTTTGGTTGGGGATTTTATGCACATAAACTCATCAATAGAAAGGCTATCAATCTTTTACCAGCCGAACTACAAATGTTCTATACTTCATATTCAGATGTAGTAAGTGAACGAGCAGTGAATCCTGATAAGCGAAGAAACCTGATTAAGAATGAAGGACCAAGGCACTATATAGATTTAGACAGATATGCACCTTCAAAAAGATGTTGCCTGCCCAGAAATTGGAAAGATGCAGTACTCCTTTATTCAACCGATAGTCTTTATAACAATGGTGTTGTGCCTTGGCATACTATATCGGTTTATAACCAGCTGGTGAATGCCTTTGCAAAGCGGAATAAGGAACAAATACTTAAAATAAGTGCCGATATAGGTCATTACATTTCAGATGCTCACGTGCCTTTGCACAGCACAGAAAATTACGATGGTCAATTAACTAATCAGAAAGGCATCCATTCATTCTGGGAGAGTAGGCTGCCGGAGTTATTTGGGAACAACTACAACTTCATCGTTGGTAAGGCTGTATATCTAGAAAATCCATCAGAGCAAATGTGGGCAATAGTGCAAGCCTCGTTTATAGCAGTTGATTCAGTACTTTCATTTGAAAAGGAACTTACAATTGCAATGCCTGATAAAAAGTATGAGCCTAACCCGAAAAACCCAAGTAAAACTCAGGTAACTGAAGAATTCTCTAAAGCCTACCATGATAAATTAAACGGACAAGTAGAGCGCAGAATGCGTGCCTCTATTCAGGAAGTAGCTAACTTTTGGTATAGTGCCTGGGTAGATGCTGGTCAGCCTAAATTGGATATGCTCAGATCAGAAACATTAACACCTGAACAATTAGAAGCAGCTGAAACCGAATACCAAGATTGGCTGTTAAGAACTTATGCTCAAGAGGCTGACTCTTGTATGAAACCTATCTTTAAAAAGTAATGACCGATTTTAGTTTATACCTCAATTTAGGCCTAACTCATATCCTAGACCTCAATGGATATGATCATATTCTATTTGTAACAACCCTATGCCTTGTTTACCAGTGGAAGGATTATAAGGAAGTAGGTATACTAGTTACCGCCTTTACTTTAGGGCATTCAATAACACTAGCTTTAGCAGTTTTAGAACTTATCCAATTCAATCCAGATGTAATTGAGTTCCTTATTCCTGTAACTATAATTATTGCTAGTATTGAAAACATTGCAGTGAATAGGTTACCCAATTTCACACAGGCAGCACTGCTTCGCTATGTTACAGCAGGTACCTTTGGGCTAATACACGGGATGGGCTTTTCTAATTATCTAAGAATGCTATTAATGGACGAGCAAAGTATTGCCTTACCCCTGTTTGCCTTCAATATAGGATTAGAAATTGGGCAACTTGTAATTGTAACCTTAGTACTTAGCCTTAATTACCTAGCTTTTAAATTAGTACCTAAGCAGTTTAACTGGTACATTATTGCTGGAAGCTCAGCTATTGGAATTACCGCCCTAGTTCTTCTCCTGGGTTAGGCTGCCAACCACCTTTCTGGTTATTAGGACAAGGAATTACGAAAATGGTGTAACTCAAATTAAAGCCAAAGAAGGCATACCAATCTTGTTCCTGAGAATACCCTCTTTGTGCAGAAGGGTAACTTACTGTTTGCCCTCCAGGAGTTTGGTAGGTAGTATTTGGGAATTCAGTATTTCTGCCATCTAATAGTTTGGTAAAGGTTTTTCTAAACCCAGCCTCGAAATTCAAATTCCAATTTCTACCTAAAGCAATTTTACAACCTGCACCAAAAGGTATTACAGGCTGCATTAGAAAAGGTTCTTTATCGTTTTCTTTTGTTGGTTGAAAATAAAAAGCCCCCACTCCAGCAAACAAGTAAGGAGAAAACAAATCAGGTCTTACAGTACGTCTGTAATCCATAAAGTTGTACTCCCCTATCATTGAGAACTCCGCAACGGGAGTTGAAAAGCTAGATGGCGTAATTTGAGTAAATACTGGGTTTTTGCTAGTAGATGCATCGGCTGAAAGCATCCCAAATAACAAATTAGTCCTTAGTACTGCTGCAGGGCTAAAATTATGTCTGTAAAAAAGCTGTAAGGCAGGTTGAGCAGTTTTATAGGAAAAGGTAGGTGAAAGTTCGCCTTGGTATGTAAGAGCTCCAACACCGAAACCAAATTCTTGTTTTTGTGCAAAAGATGCTTGAGCAATACTTATTAAAACACATAAAACCGGAAGCAATTTGACTAGCTTCCGGTTTATGGTAAAATGATTTAAAATCATATTATCTTCTTCTTGGACCGCCTTTTGAGCTACCAATGATATAGTGTAAGTGAACAGCAGTAGTTAACCAGTAGTCAGGGCTTGGTCCACCACGAGGCATTCTGCCTGCTTCAGTACCTACTTGGTAAGTAAAGCTAGAGCCATCTGACAATTCAATAGTTTTGAAATTAGAAAAATATTGATTATTTCTATCGGTAACAATATTAGCGATTGGAACGCCTTTATAAGTTCTTGCCTTACCGAAGTTATCAACTAATTCTGCCGAACGATTGCTCATTCTAACAGTAGTTGGATTAGCACCTCTCATTTCAGCTTCAGTTAAATAAGAAACGCCTACATCATCTAAGTAATTAGTGAAGGTAAAGCGGTAACCTAATTCAAATGAAATATCAATCTTACGTGTAATGGCAAATTTAACACCAACACCAAATGGAATACCAACTTGTAAGCCTGAATAAGCTTGAGGACCATTTGTAGTGCCTTGACCTTCTGTTTTCAATTCGCGTAAGTTAATCCAATCGCCAGTGTTTCCTTTTCCGAAAGCTCTTGCTTGTGGGTTATTAGTAAACACGTTTAAACCCAAGAATACGAATGGGTTAACTTTTGCTCTTTTCAAATAACCACGGTTAACAGGGAATATGTTAGCCGTAATCATAGAAGAAAACTCAATCATATTATTTCTAAAGTGCAAGTTACGCGCATAACGCCCAGCTGTACTTGCATCGCCTGCCGGATCAGCAGAGGCATCAGAAGCGCTAAGCATCGTGTATGCTAGACCAGCACGTGCTGAAAAGTTTGGATGGAAGCGATATTCGCCAACTGCACCAACATATAAATTTACTCCGTTAAAGCTTGAAGAACCTATACCGTTAGCTGGTGATAAATCTCCGAAATAATTATTGTAACCTATACCACCTCCAAAAGAGAAATATTTTGAACGCTTTGGCATAGCCTTACCGCGGCGAGAAGAAGGACGACGCTTCTTCCTTTTCGGTTGAGCTTCAGCACTTTCTATAGCCATTCCAGCTATAAAAAGTGTCAAAATCAAAAACAGTAAACTTTTTTTCATAACGACTTTTTGTCTTACACCTGAGTTACCTTTTAACAGCTTCCCGTATAAAGGCATTACAAATGTAAGGTAATATTATTAAAGTGCAAAATTTAGCTAAGAATTGCGGTAATCCCAACCCCAATTCAGCTTGTTTTTTAAGGTTTTAATAAAGTTATCTTCGTTTAGTCTTAATAGCTTGATAGTAAAACTTGCCTTTTTTACCTCAATTTCAGCATTTTCATCTATCCGGTAGCTTCTAGAATCGGCCGATATTAAGAAATTATTATTTCTTGATTCGGCTTGAAACTGAAAAACTGCGCTATTTGGTACAATTAGAGGCCTAGCAGTTAAACTATGCGGACTAACTGGGGTAATTACAAAAGTTTCTGACTGAGGCAACATAATAGGTCCTCCACAACTCATAGAATAGCCTGTTGAACCAGTTGGTGTAGCCAGTATAAGACCATCGGCCCAATAACTATTCACATATACTCTATTTACCTTAGTGTGTACCACAATCATATTGCTAGTATCGGTTTTCATGATACTAAGCTCGTTTAAGGCATAAGGGTAAATTTGCTGGGTGGTGCCCTTTACTGATATTTCTAATAAGCTACGTTCCTCTAAATAAGTATGGTTTGCTACAGTTTCATTCAAAATATACTCAATATCGTACAATTGAGCCGTTGATAAAAATCCTAACCTTCCAGCATTCAAACATAGAATAGGACTATTATTGTCTGCAACAAACGGAATAGTATCCAGCAAAGTTCCATCACCCCCAATGCTCAAGAATAAATCTTGACGGGGTAATTTTTCAAATTCGTTAAAAACAGAAACATCAGGAAAAGAAATTCCATTAGCTAAGCAAATCTTATGGAAATATTCTTCCACTGCAAGTTCAACATTAGGTCCTGCAATTTTATGCAGCAACAGCTGAATCCATTGCCATTCATTGGCTTTGAGTTGTTTACCGTGAATGGCTATTTTCATTATTGCTGATGGCTTGGTGCTTAAACGTCCAAATATCGTAAAAAAGAACCTAACCTATCTAAATCTGAACTTGTATTAGATGTTTCACCGTAGTATTCAACAATTGAATAATTAAACCGCTCAAAAGTTGCAGCTACTTTAGTAAAATCAATTTGATTTAACTTAATGGTAATTAACACCTTAGCCATATCTGACGGATCGGTTTCCAAAAATATAGCTAAAATTTTGATGTTGTTAGCTTCTATTAGGCGGCTTAATTCAGATAAGGAATAGTCCCTTTCAAACATGCTAAGTACTAATGTAGCCCCTGTTTGCTGTACAAAATATTGACTACTAAGATGGGTGGCAATATCAGCCACTGAAATAGCACCTATGTATTGATTTTGTGTATTACATACCGCTATAATATCTGATCTATTTAACTGAGCAATTTTTAATGCTTCTAAAAAATGTTGATTTTCAAATATGTAACAAGATTTACCTTCCATAGGGAGGGTATCTAAGTGTAAATCCTGATCGGGAAAATCTAATAACTTATCTTCAAAAACCAGTCCTTTAAACTCTGATTGCTCTACAACAGGCAGTTGGTTTAATTTAAGCAATTCCATCTTATCCAACGCATTGCCTATAGAGCTTTGTTGGCTTAGTTCTGGGATGGCTTGGTTAATTAAACTAACTATGTGCATTTAAGAACTTTTGTGTAAAGGATTGTTATTTAAGAAGTTGAGTAGGTATTCATTGAATTGAGCCGGGTGTTCCATCATAGGTGCGTGGCAGCATTTATCAATAAAACGTAATTCAGAATTTTTTATTAGCCTATTGAATTCGTGACCTACAGATGGCGGGGTAATTGTATCGTTTAATCCCCAAACTAGTAAAGTAGGAACTGCAATCTTGTGCAAATCATTAGCCAAGTTATGGCGTTGAGCACTTTTTGCAATACTTACGATACGCATACATTTAGGGATGCTTTTCGTAATATCAAAAACCTCTGTAATCAATTCCTTGGTAGCAGTTTCAGGACTGTAGAATGTGTACTCTACCCTTTCTTTGATATAGTCATAACTCCCCCTTTTAGGAAAAGAGCCACCCATGCTATCTTCAAACAAACCGCTACTTCCTGTTAAAATAAGTCTATCCACTTTTTCAGGATAGCAAAGAGTATAAACCAAACCTACGTGACCACCTAGACTATTGCCTAGCAAGGTTAATTGATTCAGCGATTTATAGTTTACAAACCTATCTATAAACTCAACTAAGCCATCAATGCCAGCATCACGAATAGGACCTTCATATATAGGCATCATCGGGATCATTACCCGATATTTATCTTTAAAAGTATTGATAACACCTTCCCAATTACTTAATGCGCCAAATAAGCCGTGAAGCAGCAATAGTACTTCACCATTACCTTCATCAATAAATGTATAGCCGTTTTCTTCTTTTACTTGGTACGACATAAAAACTGTGATATATGCAAATTTAAGCCGTAACCTAACAGGTTCTGACCGATTATGCAAGTTTTAACGATAAATAACCCTATTTACCTAATTCCTGTTTCACCCAATTTTGGAGAAGTTGCAAACCACATGGTGTTAAAATAGCTTCAGGATGAAATTGAATACCAAACACTGAAAAGTGGGTATGCTTTAATACCATAATTACCCCATCATGAGTTGTTGCAATTGATTGTAAGCAAGTTGGTAAGTTTATAAGTTCCAAACTATGGTACCTACAAGCCTCAAATTCTTGACCTATTCCTTCAAATAAGGGGTGGTTGTTATGCTTGATTAACGAAACTTTTCCATGCACTGGAGCATTTCCTGTTTTTAATTCAGCCCCAAAAAATTCTCCGATGGCTTGGTGACCAAGGCAGATACCCAAAACAGGTATTTTACCTAATGCGTAAGCCAAATACGAAAACAAATAACCTGCTTGTTTGGGAGTTCCTGGTCCTGGACTAATAACCAAGGCATTGTATTTAAACCAGTCCAAACTTTCAGGTGGTACATTATTCCTAACTACCTCGCATTCAATACCTAACTGGTAAAAATAATCGACCAGGTTAAAGGTAAAGCTATCAAAATTATCAAGGAATAAAATCACTAATTGGTAGATGGAGTAGGCTTAGATTTTGGGTAATATTCTTCGGCAATTTTACGCATAGTAGGCCAATAGGCGCTAAATAGGCTACTAGCCTTAGGTCCAGCCTCCTTGATTACAGGATAAAGGAAGGTATCTTTTACCTCTCTGGCAGGTGGTTTAAGGTTTAATAATGACCCCACAAAAAGCAAAGAACTCATAATTAAAACAACCTTAAGCAAACCAAAGGTTGCTCCTGCTGCCCCATCAATAGAGCCAAAAATGGTTTTCTTAATAGCTTTACTTACCCAATGGCTGGCTTTCGTAAATACAAACCAAGCCAAAAAGAATACCACTAAAAATGAAACTATAGGCAAAAAGCTACTCTTACCCACGAAAGGAACTAAATACTTACTAGCAATATCTAAAAGACCAAGCCCCAAAAGAATTGCTGCAAACAATCCAATAGTTTGAAATAGTTCAATAAGCAGTCCTTTCTTATACCCTGAATAGGAGCCATAAAGCAATACAAGAAGAATAACTATATCTAATGCTTTCAAATTAGTTAGCGGGGGTGGTATTTGGCTTTGGTAATGGCAAACCTAATAAATCCATCATTTTGAAATATATGGCAGTATTATGATAAATCCCTTGGAACTGATCAGCACCAGGACCGAAGGCAAAGACAGGTACCATGGTAGCAGTATGTTCTTTCCAAATAAATTTGGCTTCCACAGTACCGCGTTTTAGGCTACCATCAGTTAATGCCATGCCACCAGTTTCATGATCGGCAGTAACAACCACAAGGGTGTTTCCATCTTTTTCAGCCCAATCAAGCACTTGGCCTAGGGTATTTTCAAAGTCTAACATTTCGCTAACAACATAGGCTTTGTTATTTGCATGACCGCCCCAATCTATTTGAGACCCTTCTACCATTAAGAAGAATCCCTTTTTTTTTTTTTTTAGAAGGTCAATGGCTTTCTGTGCCGATTTTGGCAACATATCTCCTCTGCTTTCCTTTACCTCTATTTCTTTGCCCAGATAGGTATCTTTTGATCTCACACTATCCGGCCAATAAGGTGCCATGGCGTCTTCTTCAAGCAAAGCGCAAAGCTTGCCTGTTTTTACGTAATTCATTTCATACATCGTATTTACTACGTTGTAGTTCTTAGCTCTAAGACTAGCTAATAAATCTTTGCTATCCTTTCTATCAATGGTAAAGTGCTTTCTTCCTCCACCAATAAATACATCAATATCTGTTTCTAAGAAATAGTTAGCGATATCGTCTTCCGCTTTTCTACTTTTAACGTGCGCAATAAACGATGCTGGAGTTGCATGAGTAATTGTAGATGTAGCTACCAAACCAGTGGCAAGTCCATTTTTTTCGGCTGTTTCTAAGATAGTTTCTTGTGGAATACTGTCTTTATCTACACCAATAGCACCATTGTAAGTCTTTCTGCCAATACTGAAGGCGGTTGCTCCAGCGGCGCTATCAGTTATATAATCGTCATAAGAGGCAGTTTTACTGAAACCAATGAATTTCATTCGTTCAAAATTGGTAGCATCTTTCCTAGCAGTGATACCTGCATAAATTTGCGATACGCCCATACCATCGCCAATTAGGAAAATGATATTCTTTGGCTTTTTGGCTGTATTAGTATTTGGAGTAGGTTTTACCTCGGCTTTCTTTTCTTGACTAGGTGCAGGTGTAGGTTTAGCTGGCTTTGGCTTTTGGGCAAAGGCTATTGTACTTGAAGTAACTGCACAAAGGAGTAGTAGATTTCTTAAAATATTCATCTTCATTTTTTTGTAAAAGTAATACCTCTGGTTTGTTCTAATATTTTGCCAATGTGAACTTTTTACCTGGCATTGAACGCACCGTACCTGAAAACTCCAGATTTAGTAATACACTCGAAATTTCGCTCATTGTAATTAATGTGGCTCGACTTATCTCATCGATATGTGCCTGAGGATGTTTGAATAAAAACTCAACCACCAATCTTTCAGATGGTTGTAAACTATCTAAATTTAAAGTTAGCTGTTCAGGTTTCTTAGGTTGGTTGTTTTCGCCACTCGGTAAAGAATCTAACCAGCCTGTCATATACTCCAAACATTGAATACCTGTATAGCAAATTGCTTTTTGCT
Organism: Cytophagaceae bacterium; assembly: GCA_027487695.1. Taxonomy (GTDB): domain Bacteria; phylum Bacteroidota; class Bacteroidia; order Cytophagales; family Flexibacteraceae; genus JAIYDB01. The sequence goes on from JAIYDB010000077.1 coordinate 39,906, forward strand.
GGTAAATAAGGTTGTTGGTTCCTTTGCTTACTTCAGAAAATATTGAGCCTGGCACAGCGAAAACATCTCTATTATAACTATCGGCAATATCTGCTGTAATTAGGGCACCACCTTTGCTTGAGGCTTCTACTACAATAAGGGCATCGGACATACCCGCTATAATTCTATTACGTGCTGGAAATTGATAGGCTTCCGCCTCCACACCGAAATCGTGCTCGGTAAGTAAGGCTCCATTTTCTTGCATTAAGGCAGCTGTTTTCCTGTGAACTGCTGGGTAAATTCTATCCAAGCCATTTGCCATTACACCTATAGTACTCAAACCGCAATCCAAGGCTGCTTTATGGGCAGCTATATCAATCCCGTAGGCTAATCCGCTAATGATTTGAACATTGTATTGTGCTAATTCTGCAACTATATTCTTAGTGGCTTCTACTCCGTAAGGCGTTGCTTTTCTGGTTCCTACAATTCCAATGGTTTTTGGTGGATTCAAATCTGCCTTACCTGCTTTGAATAGCAATAAAGGTGCATCGTTTTCTTTCTGAAGCCTTGAAGGATATTTTTCAGATCCTAATACAATGAGCTCGCCTTCCTTATTATCTGCTAATCTGGAGATAGACAGTTGGGCTTTTTCTAAAGCTTTAGCTCTGTGCTCAATAATGATATCTACAATTTTAGGTCCTATTCCTGGCACGCGAAGTAGTTTACCTTTAGGTGCGGTAAATACGGGTTCAGCACCAGAAAAATAGCTTACCAATTGGCGCGTATTGATGCTGCCAATTTTAGGAATATGCGATAAGGCCAGTGTATGCAGAATACTGGAGTCTAACATTATATTAGTAAGGAATAGTTTCGCCGTGGGGATCGGTTTTTGGGTAATTCAATTGTTGCTCAAGCCATTGTTCTACCTGTGGGGTAATAATATGCTCAATGGTTTCGGCATTATCGTGAATATGATCTGGCGGTAAATTCAAATAAGTAGCCAAATATAACTCCCATAACCTGTGCAGTTTGGCTACTCGCTTGGCTTGGATAAAACCCTTATCAGTCAATTGCCAAGTGGTAGTGCCTGTTTTTCTTACCAAATAACTCCTGCGTAAAAGCCTTAATGCATAGCTTAATTCTTCAGGTTTCATAGGTCTGATTACCTGAATTTCAGCCTCTGTTTTGGCATTTTTATGAAGTTCTTCTACTTCACCTGCATGAAAAAATGCCTTTAAAACGTTCTCCGTCAGAATTTTACGTCTGTGCTTTTGCTGGTTTAAGTATAAAAATAGGACTCCCTTTTTTGGTGCGAAGAAGAATGAAAGTATAGCTAGGCCGCTTAATACCATTACTATCCAAGGACCTGTTGGTAAACCTGGACCTACATAACTTATAAATGCCCCTGCAAAACCACTTACAGCTCCAAGCAAGGCGGCTATCCAAATCATTTTTACTAGGCTATCGGTCCAAAATCTTGCTCCTGCTGCTGGGGTAATGAGCATTGCCGCCATTAGTACAACACCAACTGCCTGTATACCTGTTACTATGGCTAATACTGTAAGACTAGAAAGCAAAATCTCGAGGAACTTCACAGGTAAACCTAAACTCACTGCATAGCCCTTATCGAACGAGAGCAAGGTAAACTCCTTAAAAAAGAGGAAGGTTGCCAATAGCAAAACAATTGCCAGCGAAGCAAACACAATCAAATCTGGTCCTACCAGCGATGCCGCCTGCCCAAATAAAAACTTATCTAAACCACTTTGAGAGGCCTCTCCACTCTGTTGGATGGCAGTAAGCAATACAATACCAATTCCAAAAAACACAGAAAGCACAATGGCAATGGTAGTATCTTCCTTAAGCTTGGTTTTTCGTTTTAAATAATCGGAAGCTAATAAGGAAAGCCAACCCGTTATGAATGCCCCAATCAATAGATATATAGGGTTTTTAGTCCCCGTAAGCATAAACGATAAACAAATACCAGGCAACACGGCGTGCGCCACTGCATCGCCAGAAAGACTTCTATTTCTTAAAAAGCTAAAACAGCCTACCACCGCTGTACTTACAGCCAACAGCATAGATCCCAATACCACAAAACGGGTATTGATATCTGCAAAACTGAAAAAGGCTATTACTTGGTCCATTGTTTAGCGTTCACGAATTGGGAATTGTTCGTTTTTAAGAAGGTCGCCTATTTTGCTTAGGATGGTTAATCTACCACCGTAAGTTTCTTGTAAAAGTTCTTTGGTGAACACCTTTTCTGAAGGACCACTAGCTACCAATTTCATATTGAGCATAATAAGCCAATCGAAATACTCAGTTACCGTTTGCAAATCGTGGTGAACTACTAATACCGTTTTTCCTTCCGCACGCAATTCTTTTAGGAGTTCAATAATGGCTGTTTCGGTAGCCACATCAACCCCTGCAAATGGCTCGTCCATAAAATAAACATCGGCTTGCTGTGCTAAAGCACGGGCAAGAAATACCCTTTGTTGCTGTCCACCTGAAAGTTGAGAAATTTGACGGGTAGCATAGTTAGCCATTCCCAATTTCTCCAAACTACTCATGGCAATATCACGATCTTCGGCATTTGGTTTCTTGAACAAACCTAATTTTCCGTACCTACCCATTAGCACCACATCAAAAACCGAAGCTGGGAAATCCCAATCAACCGACTCTCGCTGAGGTACATAACTAATGCGTTGTCTTACTTCCTCAAGTGGCTTATCAAATACCTTCACAAAGCCAGAAGCCATTGGTAATAAGCCCATTATGGCCTTAATCAGCGTACTTTTACCTGCCCCATTTGGACCAATTATACCAGCAAGCACCCCTTCAGGAATGGTGATATCTACACTCCATAACACAGGTTTGCTGTTATAACTCACTGTAAGATCGTGAACTTCTAAAACTGGTTTTGGGGTATGTATAATCATTAGAAACTACTTTAAGGCCGAAACTATCACTTGGGTATTATATTTTACCATACCAATATAGGTACCTTCTGGTTTATCGGCTGCGCCAAGTGCATCTGAATATAATGTGCCACCTATTTTTACTGGCCAGCCCTTGCTTTTGCAACCTACCAATACCGCATTGATTGCTCTGCCAGAAACACTGCTTTCAACAAATATGGCTTTGATTTTTTTTGATACTATGTAATTAACAAGACTATTCACATCAGACAAACCATAATCAGTTAGGGTACTGATTCCTTGCAATCCTCTCACCTCCATATGATAAGCCTTGCCAAAATAGCCAAAAGCATCGTGAGCAGTAATTAGAATTCGACGTTTCTTTTCAATAGTTCCTATAGATTGTAATACTTCCTGATGCAGAGCCATTAACTGTTGTTCGTAAACCAATCTGTTTTGTTTGAATTGTTCTGCAAATTCAGGGGCATTTTTTGAAAGCGTTTCTTCTACAACTTTGGCAGTTTTAAGCCATAAGACAACATCAAACCAAATATGAGGATCGTAAGAGCCGCCAAAATCTGCAGTGGCGTGCAGTAATTCTTTAGGCAAACTTTCTCCTAGTGGTACCGTTGTGCGCTTGTTTTCTATCTTATGGAGAGTTTCTGTCATCTTACCTTCTAAGTGAAGCCCATTATAAAAGATGATTTGCGCTCTGGCAATTTTCAGTAAATCGTTTTGAGATACTTTATACAAATGCGGGTCAACTCCCGGACCCATTAAGGTTTCGCAAGTTACATTTTTACCGCCGATAGCCTTAACCATATCGGCAACAATACCTGTTGTAGCCAATACTGTAATAGGTTGCCCCGGCGCTCTAACACGAGTTGCTGGTCTGCAAACTGAAAACAGCAAAGCAATACCTATTACAAATAGGCTTAAGCAGTACTTATTTAAACTATTTATTTTGGTACTCATTTCAGTGCAAGTTACTACGAAACATAATGTCTGAATTAAAATAAAAACTCCTACAATGTTTTAAGTATTGCAATAAACACTGCCTTTGCTTAGTTTTGATGTTGAGGCGAAACTAAAAATTGTATTTTTACCTCATAAAACGATCAAATGTCGCCAGCAGAAAATCTAAACCGATATAAAAGTGCAGCCATAACAGTAGGCATACACCTACTATTACTTTTGGCTTGTGCCTATTTATTTGGTGTAAAACCGCCGAACCCTCCCCTGCCCGATTATGGTGTAGAGGTAAACTTTGGTTTAGAAACAGAAGGCTTTGGCGATGTACAAGGTGTTGGTCCAGCCTCTGAAACAGTGACTGATGTTGCTAATGCAGAAGCTGTAAACAGTACTGAAGCCCCACAAGATGCTAGTCCTGAGGCAGTAAGCTCCACTTCAGATGCGGATAACGTAAACACAACAACCAATCCTGAAAGTCCGGTTGCCATTAAAGAAACCAATACCGCTAACAAACCAAAAGAAACCGGTACCGGTACCGCTGAAAAAAATGTAAAGCCTGCTGTAGAATACAATGGTAATCCAGCAAATGGCGGCAACAATAACGGTAACAAAGCAGGCACAGTTGGCGATATGGGCAACCCTAAAGGTGATATGAGTTCCTTAAACTACGAGGGCAATCCTGGAAAAGGTGGTAAAGGCGCCTCGTTACAAATTTCTGGTTGGAAATGGGATGAGGCTCCTAAAAAGGCTGACCCTTTTGATGAAACGGGTAAAATTGTCTTTGAAATAAAAGTAGATAGGGATGGCAATATTGCCAATATTAGAGTGGTAGAAAAAACGGTAAGTCCCAATGTGGTAGAGTTCTACAAGAACCAAGTTGAAGAACTCACCTTCACGAAGACCCGTGACAATGCCGATGCTGCTGAGTTTTCAACTGGCAGAATTACATTCGTTATACAAGGTAAATAAAGGATTGCTGAACATTTGGCGTGGATAGGGTGTTTTTAGAAAAACTAAAATCCGAATGATTACTTTAATAAGCGGTACTAACCGTCAGAATTCAAGAACCAGAGCCATTACTAATATTTATCAGTCTGTTTTAGAAGGCAAAGGAGCTGAAACACAAATTGTTGATTTAGCAGAAATACTTCCTTCTGATATTATTCCTAACGGATTATATGCCAATTCAGGCAAACACGAAGATTTTAACGCAGTTAGGGAACTGATGTGGGATGCTCAAAAATTCGTTTTTGTAGTTCCTGAATACAATGGTTCGTTCCCTGGTGTACTGAAAGTATTTATTGATGCCCTTAAATTCCCTGGAACTTTTACCGATAAAAAGGCAGGTTTAATTGGTTTAGGTAGTGGTGTACAAGGTGCCGTATTAGCGATGAGCCACCTAACCGATATTTTTGCTTATTTGAATATGAGTACTCTAGGTTTTAAACCTAAACTTGCAGCTATTGATAAGCACTTAGCTAATGGTGAAATTACAAATGAGTTATATACTACTATGCTGCACCAACACGCTGAAAAAATGATTAACTACTAAACTGCTTTAAATGAAAGATAGCAGGGTTTTATAAAGCAACCTTACCATCTTTCATTACAATTTTTCTATCAGTTCTATCAGCAATATCAGGGTCGTGGGTCACAATCACGATGGTCTGGTTGTGGTTTGCTGATAGCTCCTTAAATATATCAAACACCATAGCACTGTTGGCGCTATCTAAGTTACCTGTAGGTTCATCGCCAAAAATAATTCTTGGTTCGTTTATAAGCGCTCTTGCAATTGCCACTCGTTGTTGCTGACCTCCGCTGAGCATACTTGCCTTTTTAATCGCTTGAGATTTCAGACCTAAGATATCAAGCTTCTGCAAAGCCATTTCTTCAATCTGGTCTTCATCAAACTTAGCCAATTTTAAGGCTGGAAGGCAAACATTTTCCAGCACTGTAAATTCTGGAAGTAAATAATGAAACTGAAAAACAAACCCGATAGAGGCATTTCTGAAAGCAGCTAACTGGTTTTTACTTAGTTTTTTTAAATCTGAACCAGCTACCGAAATTCTGCCAGTATAATCAGTATCTAAGGTAGAAAGCACATAAAGTAATGTACTCTTCCCACTACCAGATTGCCCCACGATAGAAACAAATTCACCTTCTTCAATTTGAACTGAAACATCTATAAGCGCGTGAAAATCTTCCGCACCCTTATACCACTTGTTCAATTTATCGGTTTCAATAATAACTGGCAAGGCAATTAAATGCTTAATGAGCCTGCAAAATGCAGGAAAATCATAAGTAATTGAAAGTTTAATGCCAAATAGCCTCCTATTTTTTGGCGATTTTGCTCACAATCATTTAATTGCGGCACACAATTTAAGATCACCGAATTAATAATGGGAGCTAACGAACTTTATCTGGGTATAGATGTAGGCGGAAATCACGTAAAAATGGGCTTTGTAGATAAGCAGGGAAATATTAGTGATTTCATTAGTCATTCTACTGCAGAATGGAAAGCAACAAATGATTTTACCCAAAAGTTAATCGAAACTATAGCCTTTAGGTTAATAAACCATAAAAATGTAACTAAGGTAGGTATAGGCTTACCTGGTACCATTAATAAAGAACGTACAACACCAATTGAAATACCTAGCATACCAGAATTGAATGGAGTAAACATCCATGGAAGGTTATCTGAAGCAATGCCCGATAGGCAGTTTTTCCTTGAAAACGATGCTAATGCAGCTGCTCTAGGCGAATACCACTATGCAAATGTGCCCCTTCCAGAAGATTTTCTTTTCATTACACTTGGCACAGGTATAGGAAGCGCAGCTATTATGGACAAGAAATTATTCATTGGCGGCTCTGGCAATGCTATGGAGTTAGGGCATATTGTTTCAAGAAATCATCACCGCTTGGAGCAAAATATAGGTAAGCAAGGTATTCTTAATCTAGCCGCTGAGCGTTTAGAGCAATTTAAAGGACATACTGTAATCCCAAGAGATCAGCCAATTTCAGCCACTAAAATGGTAGTTGCAGCAGAAACAGGCGATGTTTTTTGCAAACAACTATTCTTTGAAGTAGGTCAAATTTTAGGAGAAGGATTAGTTGCCGCAATAAGGGTATTAGATATCGGGCATATTATCATAGGAGGCGGACTTTCAGCAAGTTTCGATTTCATTATGCCAGGTGTAATGCAAGAATTGAACTATTATCTAACTCCATATTACCTTAATAAGCTATTTATAAATAAAGCTGTTTTAGGTAACGATGCAGGCCTATTAGGCGCAGCTTCGCTTTGTAACCAATAATTAAACAGTAGTATTCCTTAGTTTTGTGAATGAATTTCACGCCTGAACTCCAACAACATTCCATATTTGCCACCATTGCAGACGCTGCAAGATTAACAGGATATGAAACTTATGTTGTTGGAGGTTGGGTTAGAGACCTTCTATTAAAGAGAGAAAACAAGAAAGATATTGATTTTGTATGCGTTGGCTCAGGAATTGAGCTAGCATCAGTAGCGGCAAGTATGCTACCAGGAGCCGTACAAGTTCATGTGTATAAGACCTTTGGCACTGCTCAATTCAATTATCAAGGTTGCGATTACGAGTTTGTAGGTGCCAGAAAAGAAAGCTACAATCACAATAGCCGAAAACCTATTGTAGAAGATGGCACACTAGACGATGACCAAAAACGTAGAGATTTCTCCATTAACGCCCTAGCTATCAGTCTTAACAAGGAAAACTACGGCAATCTTATTGATCCATTTGGAGGCATAGCCGATTTAAAGCGGAAGATGATTAAAACTCCGCTTGAACCTAATCTCACTTTTTCAGACGATCCTTTACGAATGATGCGAGCCATAAGGTTCGCTAGTCAGCTTGAATTTGACATTCACCCAGATACTTGGGAAGGAATTACCCAAAACCTCCATCGGTTTGAAATACTTTCTATGGAGCGGGTAATCACAGAGTTTAACAAAATTCTACTTTCAAAAAAGCCAAGCTATGGTTTTAAGTTACTGTATCATAGTGGTTTACTTGGCAAATTCTTTCCAGAGTTTATAGACTTATTGGGCGCCGCCAATATGGAAGGCAAAACCCATAAAGATAATTTTTACCATACACTTGAAGTATTAGACAACGTAAGTCAGGTTAGCGACGATTTGTGGCTACGTTGGGCAGCTGTTTTACACGATATAGCAAAACCAGCCACTAAAAGATTTGATTCTAAAGTAGGTTGGACATTTCACGGTCACGAGGAACGGGGTGCTAGAATGGTGAAAAAGCTGTTTGCCCGTTTTAAACTACCTTTAAATGAAAAGATGAAAAAGGTAGAAAGGCTGGTTAGAATGCACCTGCGTCCTATTGCATTAGTAAACGACGGAGTAACAGAATCGGCAATACGCAGGGTAATGTTTGAAGCAGGAGAAGATTTAGAAGATCTAATGCTGCTTTGCAGAGCCGATGTAACGACGAAGAACCCAAATAAGGCAGCCAAGTACCTACGTAATTTTGATTTGGTAGAAATCAAAATGAGGGAGGTAGAAGCCGCCGATAGTTTGAGGAATTTTCAGCCAGTAATTTCAGGACTACATATAATGCGTGCTTTTGGGTTAAATGCAGGTCCTGAAGTGGGGCATATTAAAGATGCAGTTAGGAATGGGATATTAGATGGAGAAGTTTTGAATGAATTTGAGCCAGCTTATGAATACATGCTTAAGGTAGCTGCCGCCATAAATAGGCACCCGCTTACTGAATTCACAAAAGCAGAAAAATTTTTAGCAGCGTACCCACCTGAAAATGAGGCAGAAGAAAATTAATTTAAATATTACCCAAAGTTTTCTTGTGCTCTTCCTTGCACTATCAAACTCTTTTCCTACCTTTGCAATCCCAACAGCAACCAAGGGGGCTGAAAAAAGGGATTAAAACTTCAAACGGAAGGTTTAAGCGAGTGAAAAAGTTGAGGTTACTGC
>JAIYDB010000015.1 GCA_027487695.1 Cytophagaceae bacterium
ATTTCCATACTATACAAGAGCAAGTGCGTGGGGTACAGTGGATTAAAGTGCCTGGCGTTCTAAAGGATAGCACCAACCATATTGAAGCTGAAAAGGCTATACAGGTAGTTTTGGATCTTGTTAGGGCAGGGGAGACTAGCCTAGGCATAGTTTCGTTTAATGCGGCACAACAAGAATTGATTACCGATTTACTAAGGTTACGCGCCCAACAAGAGCAAATCACCTTGCCTAAGGGACTGTTTGTGAAGAACATAGAAAATGTGCAAGGCGATGAAAGAGATATTATTGTCCTTTCTATTACCTATGCTAAGGACGATAAAGGTGTATTCCGTCGCCATTTTGGGGATTTAAGTCTGGCAGGTGGAGAGAATAAGCTAAATGTAGCAGTTACCAGAGCACGCAAGCAAATTTATGTTATTAGCAGTATTAGCGGTGGCGATATTAATAGCGAAAGCCTTGCCAATCAGGGACCTAAGTTATTAGAGGCTTATTTACGTTATGCCGAACAAGTATCGGTAGGGAGTTTTGAAGAAGCAGCGGTGAAAGGGAATCCTCAGATATCAGCTTATAAGTTGTCCGATAAAATGGCAGGTAAAAAGGAAAGCCTACACAAGAACCTTAGCTTTGCCGATTTGGTAGAATACCAAGGCACCACCCCAGCTTCACTCATCCTCACCGACGATGACCTTTATTTCCAGCGCAGCAGCAAAGAAGCCCACGGTTACCTGCCGCTCATCCTCAACCAAAAGGGATGGCAGTACAGGTATTACTATTCTAGGGGTTGGTATGAGGGGCGGTAGGGGTTTAGTTTAGCTATTTCGCAGTATCAGGTAGTGTTTTCGCTGGAACACTTAACTCTGTTTTCTTTTCAGACTTATACTCCTCTTTAATGGTGGTAGTGGTTTCAGAACTTTTTTCTGTAGAGTAAATTTGATTTAAGAATAAAAATACTAGAGGAAGAGCTAATAGCCCTATTGATATTCCAAATACCCATTTTAAAGGTTTATTTTCCTTCCAACTCTCTGAAACAATAGCTTTGGTTAACGATATAAATAATAAAAGTATCCCACCCATTATCATTATATAACACAAGTGTTGTGGAATCGTGATTTTGTCACTATTGAATATACTTACGCTTGATGTAACGAAATAAGACAAGGCTCCAAAGATAGAAAGGATTTCGACGTTCCGGACAGTGGAAGCGTTGATTTCATTTTTGGTTTTTTCTACAGATTCTTCAATGCCACTAAACTTTCGAATATTTTTAAACTGAAGTTCCAAAAGAGCAATCTTTGAAATTAAGGGCTCGATTTCATATCTTAAAATCCAATCATAATCCTGAGGGATTATATAACCATTAAAAAAATTAATATCTAAGCCACCTACGTTGAAATTACTTTCATCCGAAGGAATTGTCAGAATATTAAAAGCATTTTCTTTCATCCAAACAACAGACTCTTTTGCGTCAATAATGGAAGTAACACATTCATCAATAAGTGGCTGAATATCAATGTTATTATCTTTATGAGAGTTTAAAAATTCAATTATTTCGAACAGAAATTTACTATACTTGTAATGGTGAAAATAGTTATTAACTTTAAGTGATTTGTTTGCTTCCTTGATAAACTGAAAGGCTATTCTGGTTTTATCTATTATTTCCTGTATATTGGTATATTTTGCAACCTTAATGTCGCTTAGTTCTACTGAAAATTTATTGTTGGCTATATATAGTTGAAGTTTTTTAAAAATGAAGTAATTATTATCATCCCTGTTATTTGGTATTAATGAATGTAATTTTTCAAGTTCAAGTATTTTCGTTTTTTTATTAAGAGATTTATTTTCTTTTATATTTTTACACCTATTGTGTAAATCCATAAAACTATTATTTTCTTTTTTTATCTCGCAAGTTCCATAATCATGAATTTCAGCTTCGCACCAAATTTGATTTTCCAAATCTAGATAATGTCCTATAATTTTTCTTACAATCTTTGAATTAGCCAAGTCTTTGTTTATTGATTCTAAATAAATCTGAATTTGACTAACTTTTTCTGTGTTAAATTCTTTATTTAAATTCGAATTATGTTTAGATCGTAAGATAATTTTAAATTTTAGAAGATCTATTTTGTAATGTATTGAATTGATTATATTAATAATGTCTTTAGAATCTTCTGTTTCAATCTTATTAATTTTATCGAATTCGGTCTCTAATTCAAATACTTGGCCTTCTAGAAGGAGATTATATATTTCCAGTAAGGTTATTTGATATGCAATTGTTGACAGGCTTATTAAAAGCTTTGTTGTTTTATCAAGGGAGTTTTCTAGAGGATTAAGAAGGTCTGATATCTCGGTGTTGAAAGTAGCTCTTAATTTTTTAACAATAAGGTATCTGTGAAAATCTGAATCTGCCCCTCTTTTTTTTTGAAATTCATCAGATAAATCTACAATTAATTTATTTAGTAAAATAGTTATACCATCAAATATATCTACAGACCAAAACCCATCATTCTCAATATCTTCATTTTGATTATTGTCAGTATCTGATTGCCAACTTGTATCAAAGGAAAAGTCGTTGTCGATAAAATTCCTGTAAAGAATATTCTCTATAAATGATTGAAAAAGGGGATTAAGATACTCTGTCATTATAAACCAATTAACTAAATAGTTTTTCCGTTAAGAGTCCTTCTTGATTCATTTTTTCAGAAAGCTTTCCTTGGGACTTTGCAAGCTTAAAAGCCTCTTGCCAAACTTTTGATTCATGACTTAATTCTACTAATCTCCAACTATCTGCTTTAAATATAAGGGGGAGACTAGAAACAATTGACCTAATGGCTAGTATTATTTTTTCTTTTAGTTCTACAGATATGAAGTCTTCAATAATAGGTTTTTCTTTCTTCTTTTCAACTGTATAGACATCACTTTCAACTGGGCCTAATGGTAGTGCATAAAAATTATCAAATATGCCATAGAATTCAGGTCTTTGGCTTGAAAGTGCACAGAAAAAGTAAAGTAATTTCATCTTTTTAAGCCTGTCAAACTCAGATTCATTTTGATCTGTTTGTTTAGCAATTTCACTGATTATGAACTTGTAAATTTGGTATTTTTGTTTTTCGTTCATCGTCTTGTACTTTCATTTGGCGTTTGTACAACTGCAAAATAACGAAAGCCACCATAATTAACAAACTTTATTTAAAAACTTTTTTTAAAAGTATATCCTCAAAATTAAAGGATACGAAGTCCCCCTTACCTCATCTTCGGTATTTTCAGCTTATCGCCTGCCGTAATGCTTGTACCTTTAATGTTATTTGCCTTTTTAATGGCAGTAATGGTAACACGGTATTTACGTGCTATGGCACCTAGATTATCGCCACGCACAATGGTATGGTAGGTGTATTGGGTTGGCTGAGGTTTGGCGTACCTGCCTGGCGTTTTGCGGTATGGATTAGCCTTCTTCGCTTTTGGTTCATCCTCTTCCTCAGGAACGGTGGTAACGTCGGCTTCGCCTGCTACGGCAATCACTTCTTCGTTATCTTCAAAGTTATCTTCGGTAGTGGCTTCTGTGGTATCAGATTCTGAAGCGAATATTTGTCCCTTCAGTTCATAACCTAGTGGACTGGTACTTTGCTTCAAGTAGTCTTGGTAGCCACTTAATATCGCATTTGAAAGTAATTCGCCCTTATGTCGGTACCCAGCGTGCGTTAAATGGATGCCATCGTTCTGCATTAGGTTGGCATTTTGCCATTGCTTAACTGCATTCTTGGTATCTGTTACTTTAAAGTAATCGTATAACATTACCCTACCACTAGGATGGTCTAGCAGGGAATTAAGCAGCAATGAAAATGGCTTACAACCTGGTACATTGCGCTTTTTGTATTGGTTAGGCTGCTGTGAGTTCAATAGAATGGTAGCATCTGGGGCAAACTCTGCCACCATATTCACCAAGCGATCCAGACTGTCTTTTACATAGCCTGGGAGTTTGTTCGCAGGGTAATAATCGTTCACTCCAATATCTAATATCACGAGGTTAGGATGCAGCAAACGCAAATGCTCTGGGAAGGCGGCACTTTGGGTAAGGTTAGGAATACGAGCTCCATTAACGCCCATCGTTTGGTATAATACGCCTGCGCTATCTGTATTTTCTAAAATGATACCGTAAAGTTTGAATCGCTTTTGTTCCGCTCTGGTTTTACTGAAACTGATGGTAAATGAGTTGCCTAGGTTTCTAGGTAAATCAATCACCAATTCAGGGAAGGTGCGGTTGGTGCTTGCCTCATATTCAAAAATGGTATCAATAGCACTGCAAGCAATTTGCACATCGAAACTAGTAGGACTGTTATCACATAACAAACGCACTCTATTCCCAACAGAAGGACCGTTAGGATTGCGGAAATTGATGGTAAAAGAGGCCCTTTCATCGTCGGTTACAAGGGTGTAACCACTAATACCACGGTCGTACACAGGTGCAGCAGAAGTACTTCTGGAAAAAGACCATACCCCTTTGGCGGTACTGGTATAATCGCCGGGACTATTACTTTTCACTAGACGATATGGGAATACAAAACCACGTCCTGCATTTCCAAAAACACTTTGTAAGCGGTTACGGACAACACCTGAATACACATCGGCTTGTAGGTGGCTATCTCCTATATGGATGATGCGGATTTGCTGTTTATCAGCATCTCCTAAAGCGTTGAAAAACCCTATTTCACTAGGCGTTTTATTGCTTTGTAACTGATTTTGGGTGTACCTAATGAAAGGATATTGGGTAGTAAAAAACTTGTATCCGTTTATATAACCAATGTTCCTGATAACTTCTTTAGAAGCGTGAGGAATAAGGTCTTTTGGTCGTTGAAGGTTAACCCCGTTTATAGATGCTTGCAATAAGAAATTATCAGAAGCAGGTATAAAACCAAGCATAACCACCAC
>JAIYDB010000018.1 GCA_027487695.1 Cytophagaceae bacterium
CGCCATTTGCAGTGACTAAACTAGGTGGAAGTTTTTTGTTGGATAATAAAAAGTACACCATAGGTCGGGAGTTTCTAAATAATATAGGATATAGTGCCTCGGTTACAAATATCGATAAGCCAGGGCAGCTTACAATTGTAGATATGAATAGTACCAAATCATTTAGGCCACCATCAGATACTTTCAGAATAGTTGTTGAAACATTTTTACTTCCAAAAAGATGAAAACATACATTTATTTTATTGTAGCTATATTTGGAATAATCTGTTTAACGACTGAGTTAAGAGCTCAAAAAACAGATACATTAAGCTATGTTAATACAGCTATTGCCTCAAAACCAAATGCTGAAAAGGATAAGGTACAAGCTTTAAAGAAATTCGGTTATGCCTTTAGTTTAGGAAGAAACTTAACAAATACATATAAGAAATTTACTTGGCAAGCATCTGGCGAATATAGGATTTACCAAAAGAATAACTTTAAACTGTATTCAGAATTAAGCATTCAGCAAATCCATACTTTCCGAATTACCCCTTACGGAAAAGACTATACTGGCATTCCGGGTTCTCCCGCCAATGCAACCCGAGAAGCTTCATTTAATTCAACCCATTTTACAGCTGGTACAGCAATTTGGTTTGAGCCTATAAAACACATTGCTTTTGGTTTCGGCTCTGGGTTAGGATATAATGCTAGTTTTGAAGATCAAACAATTGTTATTCCCTATTTGAATATAGCAGGCAAGGCCTTTGAAACCAGATTCAATAGCCAAAGAGAGCATGACTTTATGTGTTTTTATGTTAAAGGAAGTGTAAGGTTTGCTATTAATAAAAATATAGCTATTCAATCACAACTAATGGCAACAAAATCGGCACTTGATATGAAAGTACAAGTTCCAATTATGCTTGGATTTATTTTTTATGACTAGCATTTACTTACCTAAAAAATCACACAACTCCGAACTAATTACTTAGAAATGAAAATAGCGCTTAAGTTCATAAATCAAATAAGCATAGCAATTTGCTGCTTATTCCTGTTTACCCAATGCGATGAAGTTCGCTATATAAATGAAGCTGATATACCTAATATAAAGCCAGGAGGTGTAGTTAACATCAGAATAACTAAACCTAACAACGAGGTTATAAACCTGGTTAGCGAATGTGCATTACTAGGCGTACGAAAAACCAACGTAAGTTATGGAGGCGAACAACAATATAGAGCCAACTTTCAAACTGTAGGCAAAAGCGAAAACTTAATACTAAGTATCGATTTCACAATCAAAAACTTAGTTACAATAGATTCAGCAGTTTGTAGATTACAGAATATTCAAGGTTCCTTTAGCCAGAACAATACCAATTACCTGATAGATTACGAACGTTTTAATACAGAAACTAGTACAACTACCTTTACCAATTTGGAAGAAAAAGGAAAGCCAAGTAGTTTCAGATTAAGTTCTTCAGTTCGTGGAACAAGTGGATTAGAAAATTGGCAGATTAACTTTCAATCAAACTTATTACCTTAATTACTGCTCCTATGAAAAGAATAATCAAATTAACATTTGCGCTAGGATTAAGCCTTTTATTTACCCTACCTACCTTTAGCCAAACAGTTGAAGCAAGGGCAATTGAACCTATCCCGGCCGATAAAAACAAAGTACTACGTAGCCTAGCTTTTAGTTTTGGCGGTGGGTATAACCCTACTGTGAGCAGAGGTAACTATGCTAGCTATATCACATTAGACTACCCCATAGTAAAGAGATCTGACTTTGCCATTGTTGTACAACTAGCCCGTTACGATGCTAACAACGCCAGAGAAACTCCTTTTGGGCCTAATTACGAAGGCATCCCTAATGCCCCAGCTAATGCCAACCAGAAATCATTTTTCAATAACCAGTTGAGCACAATTACTTTAGGTTATCATAAACGATTAGGCAACAGAGCTTCTATTGGCTTAAACGGAGGCCTAGGCATAAACCAAAGCGTAGAAGATTATGAGTTAATTATACCATACACCCAAGGAACAGGCTTTAACACCAATGTAAACTTTAGAGCCAAGCGTCGCCATAACTTCTTAGGATATGCAATCGGAACCGATTTTAGATACGGATTAGGCAAGTATGTGGCCTTTCAAGCCCAAATTGTGGCTATAAAGAACGCTACTGATTTATCTATTCAGGTGCCTGTTTTGGTAGGGTTTTCGTTTCAGTTTAGGTAGAAGGTTGTTAAAAAAATAATAGCCTGCTTGCGCAGGCTATTTCGGGTGTGGAAGGTGAGGTAGTAAAACAGTTTATAATTTAATACCAAAGGTAATTAGAGCAGTACGTCCGTCGGCTGGTAAAATACCAGGACCAGGATAACCGCCTGCACGGCGAGTAAAGTAATAATTGTTGGTTAAGTTGTTAATGCTAGCACTTAGGCTTACAATCTTATTTACATCGTAACGAACGCTTAAATCCAATACATTGTACGATGGTATTTTACCATTAACTCCTCTTGAATTAGGACCAGAAAGTGCGGCACTATTATTAGCATCTGAATAGGTTTCTCCCACGTGCGACCAGCTAAATAAGGCACTTAGCTTTTTGATTGAATAATTCACATTCACTCTACTAATTATACCTGGGGCATTTTCTACCCAACGACCATCTTGTGAACTTACTCCAGTTGGCACTTCCCAACTTACATAACGGGCATCTAATAAACCTAGGTTATAATTTAATTTCAAATTACCTGCTTTTGATATTTTGAATAATTCAAAAGGCAATATATCAATACCTGCTTCTATGCCCTTGTGAACACTTGTCCCAATGTTGGCACGAGTCTGAATATTATTTACCGTATAATTACCTACCCTATTATCGTAGTTTATGAAATACACCCCAGCATCGTAACCTAACCAAGAGTTAAAGTAACCTTTCAAACCTAAATCGGCACTGTAACCGCTGGCAGCTTTTAAGTTCGGATCAATAACTATAGTATTTGCTGCGTTATTGGTAAAATCTGAAAATGTAATTGGTCTGTACGATTGGGATATATTTCCATATAAAGTATTATTTACATTCAATTTATATTCTGCGCCTGCTCCTAACAATACAAAGCTTTGAGTACGTTGTGGCGAATTAAATTTACCAGTATCAATAGTTCCTTTACCATTATTAACAATGTTTTCATATCTGGCACCTGCAGTAATGGCAAACTTATTGGTCAACTGAAATTTATTCTCAGCAAAGAAGGCAATGTTTTCAGTAATAAAAGAAAGATTAGTACCGTAAGCTCTTGTAGTAGAAAGATCAAAATCTGAGCCTCTAGTTCCCAATCCATTCTGACTTCTACCTAATTCACCTCTATAATATCTTGCACCAGTTGCAAGGCTACTGGTTTTACCAAACAAAGTATAGCTAGTTTTTAACCTTAGTTCACTTCCGTAATTTTCATATCTATCTCTATCCAAACGTCTGGCGCTGAACTCACCTGTGGTTGCATTAGGTAGATCTGCAATTGTTTCAACTGCTGTATTCCCTACAGAATTACGTTCGCCAAAAATGCCGAAGTTTTTCCAAGTTAAAACCGTTCTATCGGTAATATAATGTTCCAAATTCACTGAAATTACTTGCCAAGGCACATTAAACCAGTTTCTTGCTCTATTACTTCCTTGTGGGTTAGCACGGAAACTACTATCGTTCAAACCACCTGCTTGTTGCGCAAAATAGCTACTGCGGGTATAATCGGCCCAAACTTTAGTTTTAGCAGAAAACGCATAATCCAATCTACCATAAAAGTTACTGGTTTGGTATTCTGAATTTTCTCTCCAGCCATCGGCACGACGGTATTGCCCGTATCCGAAATACGATAGCTTGCCTAACGTTCCGCCTATTTGTTGGTAAGTGCCTAATAAGCCATATGTACCGCCAGTAAAATTACCTTGGTAACTGATTTTCCTATTCTTTGGAGCTTCTTTCAATACATAGTTCAACAAACCTCCAAACTGTGGACCGAATTGCAAGCCTGCAGCACCACGAACTATTTCAATATGGTCAACTGCTTCAAAAGTAGGCTGGTAGTAAGCTTCTGGATAGCCAAATATTTCTGACGAAATATCAATCCCGTTTTGCCTTACGTTAAATTCCCAGCTGCGGTTAGGGCTTAAGCCTCTGGTAGCCACGTTAGTTTGCAAACCACTACCATCGTTTTCCCAGATATTGATACCTGCCACTTGCCCAAAAACCTGACGAGTATTATTGGTTACTAGGTTAGCAGGTTGCTTTTGAATGTCTAGATAATCGGTCTTCTTACCTGAAGTAATAATTGTGTTATTGGCACCTTCTACAGTATTTACCTTCTTGGTTAATTTTATAAGTACAGAATTCTGCATTACAGGCGTATCAACTATGGATAGCTTAGCAAGAGGGTCGGTCATTAGCTTAGCTTGTCCATAAGAGACTTGAAAGCAAATTATCAGGGATATTAGAAGGCAGGAGTAGTAACGCATCACTTTGAATCTTGGGTTATTAGAACAGCCTCTGGTTTGAGGTAGGGCAAAGGTAATAGCTATTCTTATTTAGACCAAGTATAAATAGATATTATTTAGAAAAATTCTAAAGAGAAGAAAATTGCACACAGAATAAGCTAACAAGCGGGCTTTTTCCGTAGAATTATTGAAATTGCCTATCCATTATTAATACACCTAACATCCTTATGAATCAGTTTGACCCTGCCCGCAGCATACAAGACCTCCAATACTTTGGAGAATACGGAGGCGTAAACCCTAGTATTGAAGATAGCAGCACCTTTACCTTCTTGGCCGCCAATAAAATGGAGGAAGTATTTGATGGTAAAGAACAAGGCTGCTACCTATATGGTAGGCATTGGAATCCAATGAACCATTACCTAGCTACTGCCATTGCTAAAATGGAAGGTTGCGAGGCTGGTATTGTAACTGCCTCAGGTATGGGAGCTGTAAGTGTAACATTAATGCAGCTTTGCCAAAGTGGCGATCATATTGTAAGTAATCGTATGATTTACGGTGGTTCTTACGCCCTAATGAAGAACTTTCTTCCGAAGTACCACGTTACTACTTCGTTTGTAGATATTACCGACCTAGCCGCAGTTGAAGCTGCCATTACCCCAAATACCAAGGTGCTTTACACGGAATGTATGAGCAACCCATTGCTACAAATTAGCAATATCCCTGCCCTTGCAGCCTTGGCTAAGAAGTACAATTTGAAATTGGTGGTAGATAATACTTTTACGCCAATTCTATTTAGTCCTGTAATTTTAGGTGCCGATATTGTAATCCATAGCTTAACTAAGTTTATTAACGGTACTTCAGATACTATTGCTGGGGTAGTAGTTGGTACACAAGAATTTATCCATTCATTAATGGATGTGAATAGCGGTGCTAGTATGTTGCTTGGTCCAGTTATGGATAGCCTTCGTTCTGCATCGGTATTAAAGAACTTGCACAGCTTGCCTGTGCGTATGAAGCAGCACAGCAAAAATGCTACTTTCATTGCCCAAAAGTTTGCTGAAAAGGGTATCCGTACCATTTACCCAGGTCACGAAAGTCACCCAGAACACGAATTATACAAGCGCGATGCGCACATGGGCTACGGCTATGGCGGTATGATTGTAATTGATATGGTTACAAAAGAAAAATCGTACCAACTGATGGAGGCTATGCAGTATGCCAATGTTGGTTACCTAGCAGTTAGCCTTGGTTTCTATAAGACTTTATTCAGCAGCCCAGGGCGTTCAACCAGCTCAGAAATACCTGAAGAAGAACGCGATGCCATGGGTATGACCGAGGGACTTGTACGTATTTCCGTTGGTTTGGATATGGATATTGAAGAAACTTGGAACCGTATTGAAGGTTGCCTTGCCAAAATAGAAGAGCCAGCAATGGCGTAAGCTATTGCAAAATCATAGTTCTAAAGCCCTGAGCAATCAGGGCTTTTTTATGGGACAAACTATACCCTATCGGGTATATTAAAGTGTTATTTCTAATATTTTATACCCTTTCGGGTATAGTTAAACCCAACTAATTATTATCTTTGAAATTGCAATAGAATGCACCTTTTGCCTGTATTAGAGGCGATATAAGTTATATCTATTTTTAAAAGTGCAGTACGCTGCACTTTTGATAAGAAGAAAACATTTCTAGGCAACCCCAGCTATTTTATACCCTTTAGGGTATAATAATACTATTTTTCAGTATATTTGTACCCGAAAGGGTATAATTATGAATCTGGCACAATTTATCAAAGAACAACGTAACAGGGTAAAACTTACCCAGCAAGAACTTGCTGAAAAGGCAGGTGTAGGTCTTCGCTTTGTCCGCGAGCTTGAACAAGGTAAAGACACCCTGCGCTTAGATAAGGTAAACCAAGTGTTACAGTTATTCGGTTGCACTTTGGCACCTCAATCACTTAATCAGGTAAATTAAAATAAGTGATGAGAACGGCAGCAGTATTATTAGATAAAGAGCAAATAGGTACCCTCACAGAAAATGAGGAAGGCTATTTCTTTGTTTATGCTGCCAATTATCTAAATAGTCCTGAAGCATTTGCAATAAGCAAAACACTTCCATTACAAGCGGCACCGTTTAAAAGCAAAATATTGTTCTCGTTTTTCGATGGATTAATACCTGAAGGTTGGCTATTAGATATCGCTGGAAAGAACTGGAAACTAAAGCAATCTGATAGAATGGGTCTACTATTAGCCTGCTGCAAAAGTTGTATAGGTGCAATAAGCATAGAACCAATAACCGAAGCTGAATAATGGGACAATGCCTCTATTGTTATGAAGTTTTAGAAAACGGAGAAACCGATTTCCATACCAAGTGTAGCAAAAAGCTATTCGGTACTAATACTGCGCCTATACTTGAATATAAAAATAGTGAAATAGAAAAGCTAGCCTTGCAGGTTGTAAGCAGTCATATCACGGTTACAGGAGCCCAACCTAAACTTTCGCTCTCAATAGAAGAGAAAACCAAAGTAAGTGCACCTAAAAAGTTTACCATAGTGGGTATGTGGGGAAACTACATATTAAAACCACCGACTGCACAATATCCTGAATTGCCAGAGGTAGAAGATCTCACTATGCACTTAGCACGCATAGCTAAAATAAATACCGTGCCTCATTCCTTAATCCGAATGAAGTCTGGTGAATTGGCATATATCACAAAACGGATAGATAGAACGAATAATACCTTGGTGCACATGGAAGATATGTGCCAAATAACTGACCGCCTATCTGAGCAAAAATACCAAGGTTCTTATGAGCAAATAGCTAAGGCCATAAAGCTGCATTCATCTAATCCTGGTTTAGATGTTGTAAACTTCTTTGAAATGGTGGTTTTTTCCTTTCTAACAGGAAATGCTGATATGCATTTAAAGAATTTCTCTTTAATACAAGTTGAAAGAAATAGCTTTGTATTAAGCCCTGCTTATGATATGGTTGCTACACATTTAGTGCTTCCTTCAGATACCGAGGACCTTGCATTAACTCTAAATGGAAAAAAGAAAAAAATAAAGAAGTCCGATTTTATTGCCGCATTTAATGGTGCCAACTTAGAAATAAAACAACAAGAAAATATATTTCTTAGGTTCGAAAAGGCAAAAGATAAATGGCTTGCTTTTATACAGAAAAGCCTTTTATCACCTACTTTAAAAAAGGCATATATCGAACTTATTAACCTCCGCTTTGAACGCCTAGCTAATTAACCTACCAGCCTTCCTCTGGCTAATTGCTTTAATGCAAGCTGGTTTAATAACGATGCCTTACCATACTCTAATTTGAGCCAATCGTTACCAGTAAACAAATCTATTACTTTGTGCAAGGTTCTATCGCTAAGGTTGGTAATAGTGGCCAAAAACTTAAACGATACGGAAAGTGGCAAAGTGCCATTTTCTTCTACACCATAAGTATCCTGCATATCTAAAAGTAGCTCCGCTACACGCTGTTCGGCGGTTTGTTCGCTTATGCGGGTGATTCGGCTTTCTAGTTCCTCCATTTCCTGCATTAGCGTAAGCAAAACATATTTATTAAAACTCGGGTCGGTTTCTAAGAGCTTATAAGCATTTGACTTACTTACAAAACAAGCATCTACCTGGCTTATCGCTTTTGCAGCGTGAAAGTGTTTATGGTGACCAAAAACTGCTGGCATTCCCAACAAATAACCTTGCTTTAAAAACCTTAAGGGATGAACTTTTTGGTTTCTTGTTTTTTCAATAAGTACTTTTCCATTCTTAATACAAAACAGACCTTCAGCTTCTGTACCTTCATGAAACAGATAGTCGCCAACCTGAAAAGAATGGGTTAACCGCAGAGTATTTAAC
The DNA here is from genome assembly GCA_027487695.1 of Cytophagaceae bacterium. Classification (GTDB taxonomy): domain Bacteria; phylum Bacteroidota; class Bacteroidia; order Cytophagales; family Flexibacteraceae; genus JAIYDB01. The sequence goes on from JAIYDB010000018.1 coordinate 8,330, forward strand.
TGCTCAAGTGTTTGCGTGCTACAATGCACCAAACAGTTGGGATTATTACTTAAACATAATATACAACTCATCTTAAACCTCCTCTTTATAATGCGACGGTCATAAAAACCATAATCACATTGTAAAGGTCTTTGAATAAAATCTGATTAATAATGATAATTGTCAAGCTTCGCAGTGAGTGTAAACGCCAAGCCGGCTAACCTATTTATTAAAACAGCTTAATCTTGCATATTAGCAACCATTTGAAGCTTTGGAATATTTATAAGCTGTATCTTTTTTTCTTTCAATACAATCAATTTATCCGCTTTAAATTCCGATAGCATTCTGATTAACGATTCTGTAGCCGTACCTACCATATTTGCAAGATCTTCACGGCTCATTTGAATGGATAAAGTAATACCATCAGGTTCTAAACCATAATAGTTCTTCAAGATAATAAGTGCTTCTGCGGTACGCTCTCTTACTGTTTTAGTTGCTAGGGCTGATATTTTACCTTCCGCTAATTTCAAATCATCTGATAATACCTCAATTATTCTAGCAAATAACTTAGTGCTGGTTTGCATTAAGTTAGTGAACATAGTTTTGGGTATAAAACAGATACGGCTGGTTTCCAATACTGTAGCAGTTGCCTGATAGGTATCGCCACTGATTAAAGACCTATAACCGAGCGGGTCGCCTGGGCGAGCAAGTCTAATAATTTGCTCTTTACCGTACTCATTAGTCTTATAGATTTTCACCTTACCGCTGTAAACCGCAAACAAACCCATTGGGTAATTATTTTCATGGAAAATAATATCGCCTTTTTCGTACTTGTTACAGTGCTTGCTTTCATGCAATTCGTCAAGCAAGTGCGATTCCAAGTCTCGCATTATGCTTCTGTAACGAACAGGACATTCTTTACAGTTGGGTTTTTCTGTCTTAACCATCATTAAAAATCGAGTTAACTAAAAACGGTCATATTTTGTTATGACAATTTACGATTATTTTTCCAGTCGGCATAGTCTTTTGTTCCATCATCAAATAAAATTCTGTGTTGCGGAGTAGCTGTATCGTCCCATTGCCCCTTTTTAAGATTATACAGAAAAGCAATTAAGAAACTTCCTGCCACCAAAATGCTAATTAAAATTAATACAATAATTACTTCCATATAGCTCTATTATTTATTTGTAAAGTCCTCTTTTCTTCGCCGATAGTGAAGTAGCCCAGGTACTAAATGCCACAACACTCATACTACTTACAGGCATAAATATGGCAGCAAAAACAGGACTTAGTGTCCCACTTATAGCCACACTTAATCCAATGATATTATACACTACCGATAGCCAAAAACTATTGATAATATTTTTTCTGCAAGCCAAAGAAAAGCTATGCAACTGAGGCAATAATGCCAATTCAGCACTATTCATAATTACATCGCTAGCAGGTGTAAAGCTATTTTTTTCAGAGGTAATGGCAACGCCTACCGTTGCGGCTTGCATAGCTGCAGCATCGTTTATACCATCGCCTACCATCATAGTTGGCAGATTTTGTTGTTCTAATTGGGCAACAAATAGCTTTTTATCATTTGGCAAAAGACCTGCTTTCACTTCTGTAAATGAAGATGTTATTTCAGCAATATCAGCCAAACCATCTTGCTTATCTCCTGTAAGTAAGTACAATGGGAACAGCGTACTTAGCTTTTGAACCATTGCCTGCACTCCATTACTTAGCCTAGACTGGAATTCAAACGTGCCATACACTTCACAATCAATCATTAAAGTAGTGGCTGTTTGATTGGCTCCATTATTTCTATCATCCACCCAGGCGGCTTTACCTAATTTAATGATGATACCATTTACTTGACCAGCAATTCCCTGACTTGTAACTTCTTGAAAATCAAAAACCTTGTGTTTGGATGTATGTCCCACCCATTCACTGATGGCAGTTGAAACAGGGTGTACGCTTTCTTTACATACATTATATAACGCTAATTTCTGTTCAGCTGATAATGACTTGCCTGAATAGCTAATACCCTTATTATTCATTTGAACTAGGGTCCCCGTTTTATCGAACACAATAGCCTTAATTTCAGCCAGTTGGTGCAGCACACCTTGGTTACGGAGGTATATCCCTTTTCTGCCCAGAATAGCCATCGCATTGCCGAGGGCAAATGGCAATGATAATGTTAGCGCGCACGGACAAGCAACTATAAGTACTGCCGTAGTGGCATTCCAAATAAGTGCAGGATTTACAACTGCCCAGTAGATAGTAGTTAGTGCCGCAATACTTAACGTAAACGCAGTAAAGTATTTAGCAAACAAACCATTGAGTCTGGTTAAGGCAAATTCCTTTTGGATTCTGGTATTGGCCTTGCTCCAAAGTTCTAAGAAATAGCTTTGGTCCATAGGCTTGGCAACTTGCATGAGCGCACTGCCTTGCACTACCCTACCCCCCGCAAACAAGGTTGAACCAACTATAAATAATTGGGCTTCACTTTCGCCTGTTACAAAGGAATAATCTATATGCACTTGGCTTGAAATAAGCACCGCATCGGCTGGGATTACTTGCCCGTTTGCCAGATTTATAATTTCGCCTTTTGATAGGTCCTTTGCCTTTTTAAAATTCAAATGGTTGCCCTGTTTATCAGTAACGGCCACAGCTATTGGCAAATAACTACGAACCGACCTATCGAATTGCAGGTGCTGATAACTCCTCTGTTGAATATAACGACCAATTAGAAGGAAGAAAACCAACCCACTTAATGAATCGAAATAGCCTGAACCGCTCAGCCAAACCACATCAATCATTGACCTGATAAACAAAGCTGAAATTCCTAAAGCAATAGGTAAATCCAACGAAGCTTGTTTGGTTTTAATACTTGCCCAAGCACTCTTGAAATATGGCGATGCACAGTACCCCACCATAGGTAAGGCAAAAAGCACATTCAATACGATAAAGAAGTCCCTCAAACTGCCTTCAATAGCTTGAATACCAAAGTATTCTGCCAAGCTAAACAGCATACTATTACCGAATATAAATCCTGCGACGGCAATTCTTGCTACCATTCCTCTTGGAGAGGTGGGTTCTTTTTCAGAGGCTAAAGTGAGCGATGGCGGATAACCCACACTATTTAACCAGCCCGCTAATTCACTAAGTTTTAACTCTTGCGGATTGTAGTGAATTACAATGTATTTATCTAAGAAGTTTACCCGACTATTCACAACGCCTTTTACCAATTTAGGCATTGCTTCCAAAAGCATAATACAGGCACTGCAATGGATAGTAGGTAATGAAAACCGAACTATGTTTTCAGTAGTTGAACTAAATCTGACAAAATCAGAAGCTAGGGTAGGTTCATCTAACCACAAATAATTGGCAGTGAATCTTTGGGTTTTAATACCTCTAATGGCCTCTACATCTAATATAGGGCACTCCCCTTCAACCGACTGCAAAAGGTCATAAACTGCCCTGCAACCTGTACAGCAAAACGGTTCACCTTTTTCGTTGGTAATGTTTTCAGTGCAAGGTTCAGCGCAATGAACGCAAATAACCTCTATTTCTGTGGGTTGGGCAGTGGCAAGCATAGGCTTGAATGGCAGTTGTAATTCGCCTTAATTGGTAGTGTAAAGCTCTTACAAATTGCTTGGGTAAACCCTGCCAACCCACAGTAAAAAATATGACTTTTATCAGGTTTTGGCTAGTTCATCCCTTTTACTACACCTTCAAAAATTGAAGCGATAATGCCCGCCTTCTCGGTGGCCTTCTTCATAATTTCTTGTAATGTAAGGGCCGATTGCCTATCTGAATGGTCGGTTATTACACTCAATCCCATTACTTCTAAACCTAAGGCACGAGCTGCAATCACTTCTGGAACCGTACTCATTCCTACGCAATGTGCGCCCGCAATTTTTAGGAAATTATATTCTGCATCGGTTTCTAACTGTGGGCCAGGCATACCTGCATAAACTACTTCTTTCAAAGTAATGCCTATTCCTGCAGCTACTTCAATTGCCTTAGCACGTAAATCGGCTGAGTAGGCTCCTCTCATATCTGGAAAACGGTTCGGGTATTTAAATCCTGCCATTCCACGCAATGGGCTATCAGTAAAGAAGCTGATATGGTCCTTAATCAAAACCACACTTCCTTCTTCCACATCAGTACTTAAACCTCCAGATGCATTTGATAGGAAAATGGTTTTCACTCCTAAGGCTTCTGCAAAACGAATAGGTGCCGTTACTTGCTCCATTGTTCTGCCTTCATAATAGTGATGTCTGCCTTGGAAAACGGCAACTGGAACTCCTCCCAAATACCCTAAATGCAGGATAGATGCGTGAGAACTTACTGTACTCACTGGCATTTCTGGTATCCTATTATAAGGAACGCTTACTTTAATATCGCAGTTACTGGCAATAGGTCCTAATCCAGTACCAGTGATAATGGCTACTTTAGGAGTATCGGCAAACTGCTGTAAAAAACGTGACGCTATTTCTTTCATATTGATATGTTAAAAAAAGGTAGCCGATTAAAGCTACCATTTTGTTGATTCTTGATTAATGGGCTAAATGAGCAAACTGTCTGAGGAAACGCACATCGTTTTCCGTGTAAAGACGTAGGTCTTTTACATCGTACAACAACATACTGATACGTTCAATCCCCATCCCGAAGGCAAAGCCTGTATATACCTCAGGATCGTGACCGCAATTCTTAATTACTTCAGGGTGAACCATTCCGCTACCCAAAATTTCTACCCAACCTGTTTGCTTACAGATATTGCAACCTTCGCCTTTGCAAATTAGGCAGGTGATATCCATTTCTGCACTTGGTTCAGTAAACGGGAAATAACTGGCACGGAACCTGATTTTAATATCTGAACCAAATAGTTCTTTCACGAAATAATAAAGGGTTTGCTTTAAGTCGGCAAAGCTTACGCCTTTATCTATATAAATCCCTTCAATTTGGTGGAACAAACAATGCGCCCTCGCACTTATCGCCTCGTTCCTATACACCCTGCCTGGCATTATTGCACGCACAGGCATTGGGCTTTTTTCCATTAACCTAATTTGTACCGATGAGGTATGCGTACGTAACAACATAGCAGGATCCTGCTGCACGAAGAACGTATCTTGCATATCCCTCGCCGGGTGGTTAGGCGGGAAGTTCAAGGCACCGAAGTTATGCCAATCGTCTTCAATTTCAGGACCATCGGCCACGGCGAATCCAATTTGAGCAAAAATGCGGGTAATTTTTTCCCTGATAATATTGATAGGATGCCTACTTCCTAAAGTTTCAGGCACCACTGGTAATGTTAAATCTATAGGTGCAGCCACTGGCGAAACACTCCGCTCCAAATGGTCTTGCGCCTCTTTAAAACGAGCCTCTAAGTATTGCTTCAGTTCATTTAAAGCAGCACCAATGGCCTTCTTTTGGTCGTTCGGGACCAATTTAAACTTAGCAAATAAATCGTTTATCACTCCATTACGAGCAATAAATTCCAGACGATAAGCCTCTAAGGTAGCCTTATCGGTAATGGTAAAATCTTGCGCCTGCGCGCGTATGGCAGCAATACTTTCAATCATAAGTTGTAAATATAAGTGGTATCAATGCCCTTGCCAAAAACAAGATTGCCATAAATTATCGGCAGAAACTATTACCTTTCGTTTGGGATAGATAAATATACCTTCCTATCCCTTAAATTAGCGCTGTAATGCAACGTTTTGGCTTTCTACTGCTCCCTTTATTGTTTGTAGCTAACACCGTTTTAGCTCAAATTTCTACACCCAAATACGCCAACGAATTTTTGAATATTGGCGTAGGTGCTCGGGCTTTAGGTATGAGTGGTACCCAAGCTGCCTTCGTGAACGATGTTTCCGCTGGTGTTTGGAATCCTGCAGGGCTAGCCCAACTGGCCTACAAAACGGAGTTTACCTTAATGCACAACGAACACTTTGCTGGCATAGCGAACCATAACTACGCCGCAGGTGCCACAAGATTAGATAGCAATAGCGTTTTTGCCGTGAGCTATATCCGCTTTTCAGTAGATGATATTCCTGATACCCGTTTCCTGGTGCAGAACGGACAAATAGATTACTCTCGCATCCGTCGGTTTTCATCGGCCGATAATGCTGCTTTTTTGAGTTATGCCCGCAGTAACTTCTTGGTGAAGGGACTTAGTTTTGGCGGTAGCCTAAAAATACTTTTCCGCAATGCAGGGAATTTTGCCAACGCTTGGGGATTTGGCCTTGATGCTGGTTTGCAATACAAACATAAAAACTGGCAGTTAGGCGCGGTTTTAAAAGATATAGGCACCTTTACCGCTTGGAACTTTAATACCTCTCAAATTGCCGATGCCTTCCAAACCACAGGCAATACCATCCCACAAAATAGCATAGAAGCCACCGCCCCACGATTGGTTTTAGGTGCAGGACGCTATTTTGCCTTTGGCGAAGCAGGCAAGTTTGGCTTATTAGCAGGAGCAGATTTTGACCTTACTTTTGATGGCGAACGCAATACCTTAATCAAAAGCAGCTTTGCCAGCATAGACCCTAAGGCAGGCATAGAAGCCAACTACGGACAAATCGTATTCTTACGTCTGGGAGCAGGACAAATCCAAAAGATAAAGTCCTTAGATGGGGAAAGCACCAGTACCACCATACAACCAAACTTTGGAATAGGCTTTCGCATTCGCCAGTTTAGCATAGACTACGCCCTTACCGATGTAGGCAACCAAGCGGAGGCATTGTATAGCAATGTTTTTAGCTTGAAGGTAGAGTTGAAATAAAAAGTTGGGAGCTAGTGGTAGCTAAGGCTATATAATGGCATTAAAATACAATCGGTAATGCGAAAAAACGCAAAAGGCTTTACAGCTCAGAAATGTGAAACTATTAGAGTAGTACTTATAAACTAATACTTAACTATTTTTTGAAAAGCTTGATGCCCTTTAACATCATTAGCCTTAAAGAATTCCGATCTTCTTTGATCATTTCTAAAAGATAACTCACGTTCGCCCCATATTGCCCAAACGAACCTAAGATTATTTTTAGCTAGGAAATCATCAAACAAATCCCTTCGAAGATAAACAAATCTATGATTATTCTCGTAATCTTTGTATAAGCTCACATTTAAAGAAGCTTTTGCACCAGTTGAATCAAATAAATCAAAAGTTTGAGGTTGGTTAATTAAACCTAAACTATTGGCAACTTCCTTAGAAACAACAGTTGTATTGCCAGCGTCATTAAGATGGCTATGATAACTTTCCCAGCTATACTCCATTACTGGTAACAAAACTTTAAATTCCTTATAAACAGAATCCTCTATTTCAATCTCTTCAGGCAAGTCCTCATTTATATCCAAAACAATTTCATCCATATTATATATTACTTCGTTCAAATATTTAGGGTCATCTATTCCAATAATATTATTAACTGTCCCTGTAGAAAAATTCAAATTAACATAATTAGAATAAGTTGAATCATCAAAACAATAAAGCTCTCCAGAATATGTATAGTAGTTTTCACGCACTTCAGGTAACCATCTACCTCCTATATCTTGAATTTCTAATAATTTCATAAACTCTAAATAGTCTTCATCCTTTACAAAAAAACTTCTAAAAAAAACAAAACTTCTCCTTTCAGCAATAATGTCTTCTTGACAACAATAACCATCCAAACAAATCCAGTCACCAATATTTCCAGCGATATTATTAAGTATAAGTTTATCATCAATAAAAGGTCCACCTCCATTTCGATACCAATCAATTAGCGCTATTTGCCTATCTCCAAGTATATCAGACATGCTTATTGAATCTTCAAAGGACTTCAAAGGAAAACTTGGTTCAATGTCTGCGTCTGAAATTCTAAATCTATCCCAATCCATATCAATCAATTCATTATCTAGTCTTAAACCAGTATTTTCATAGAAAGCTATCCAAGAATATTTTTTTCCATAACGTTCGATACGTGCCCTATCATTTCTGCTATGGTTATAAAAGTTATCATTTCCAAGTGACTTTTCAGCTAATTCAAACAATTCTGCATTCCAACCTAAATCAAATATTCTCCAGTAGATTTGTTTTCGAACTTTAATCTTTTCTGGTGGATTAGAATAAGAATGACCATCTCGAACAATACGACCTAAAGTATAGTTACTAAAATCCATATGAATTGGACCTGAATAATCGTAATCATTATCGCCATAGTCATATTCACCTAAATCCCTTAAGCCACCAAATTTATAAGGCGGTATAATATTAACAATTTCGGCCTGAGTAAGAACTAATGGATGGTATAAAAGTGCAATTTCAATAATCCTCCTTGCATAATCCCTCGCTAAAACATGTGTAGTAGAAAACTCAGCATCATCTTTGAAAATTAAATTATAAATATTTATACAAATTTCAGGAAGTATAGAACACCTGAATTGGTCAGATTTTAATGAATTATGTTCTGCCATTGTAACACCATACAAAGCAGCTAAAGTCCTTTCCCATACATATGGATCATTAATTTTTAATGAATAATAAACTAATTTTGAAAATTCAATTGGAAATTTTCTTCCATAAAAGTAAAGTGCCCTTGTAGCAAGGTCGCGTAATCTTCTATTCGTACTAGTTAAAAACCAAACAACAATATTAGAAAGAACATGTTGCTTCTTAATAACAAACTCAGATTCAAAATTATAATTCTTACATTGAAGCTCAAAATTAGAAATCAAAACTTCCAAGTCTTCCGACCTTTTCCTGATATATTCTGTCCAACTTATATCTCTTTGGTTCATCGGCATTAAATTCAACAGGTTAGAAAGAAAGATTGCATTGAATGGATGCTTACTATTTCCTAATATTTTAAAAGAATGATCAAAAAATATTTCCTTTTTTATAATTGAATCAATAAAAATTTTAGACATTAAATCGCAGTCTTCAGTATTTAAATAAATAGAAGGTAATTTAAATAGTGAAATAATTGACTTACCAAATGCGTAATTGGCAAATGACCTTAATTTACAATATATTCTATCATCTAATTTCATCAAATACTTAAACACTAATGTTTGCATTAAACGAACCTTTTTATCAATAGCAATAAGTTCGTGAATTGATATTTTTTTTAGTTGCGGCAATAGTAAACAAAGGGATGTAATTACATCTTCAAATAGAGGATGTTGTTTATTGCCATAAATTATCTTTTCAATAAATTTATAGCTTGTAAAATAGTTAATATTCTTATTGCTATAGATTAAGCTTTCACTAATCATAAATCCAGCAAGAATATCATAAGTAAAACTTACATACTCTTGTTTATTTCTCATATCCCGGGCAACTAAAAGCCCCTCGTTTAATAAAATATCGGCTTTCGAATTATCTTTTTCATAAGGTTTATCGCCATCTATCAATTTGTAATAAGCAGCTAATGGAATTTCACGCACATTATTTACCCATAAATAGCTACTAAGAGATAATAAACTTTCAGAAACAAATTGTTCATCTCTTCTTAAAAGCAAATGAGTGTTTTTAAGTTTTTTATTTATTCGATTGAAATATTCTTTAAATACATCATACATAGATTCTTCTTCAATATTTACTTCAACTTCTACGCCATGCACTGACATTTTTAATTCGCAAAAAATCTTTAAGAAAATTGGATCTTGAAATCTTTCAATTGAAGAAAAAAGAAGATCTGCCTTTAATTTATACTTCTTAAAATACTTATTTACTGCATCTTCAACTGTTTCATAGTCATCAAAACCATCTAATACGATAAATTCCTTATTATTAGTATCCTCCCAAATTCTTCCTGAATATGACGTTCGACATGTAGTTATAACTACTAAATTATCTAATTGTAAAATTTTAGCAATTAAAGACCCTAAATGATTCTTCCAAATTGAAGAAAAATTACAACTTAGAGTGGCCTCATTTAGACTATCAATTACTATTGGAACTTTACATTTAGAAATCGATCCGTAAATATTAAGAGCTTGTAAAAATTCATCAAAAGTATAACTTTGATTAACATCAAGTATTTTTTTAAGTGCAGCAGTTAAATTAGTCTCTTCCGTAAACTTGTCACCCGTTATAAAAATTCCAGGCTTACCTTCATTAATTCTTTTATAAACAATATCACACGAAATATGAGTTTTCCCCTTTGCCGCATCACCTAAGAAATGTAACTCTTTACATGTTTCATAAAAATAATTATAAAAGAATCGATGATACAAATTTCCAAAATCCAAAATCTGATAGGATATATCAGAAGCTATTTTAAACAAATGCGATTCTTGATTAAAATAATTAAAATCGAAATCGCTATAATAAAGATTAAAATCTTCATCTAACTCTTTGGAATTAAATTCAGAAAGAAGCTCTTGATTGTAACTTTTAAAACAACAATCTATAAAGGCTATTTTTTCAAAAACAAGTTGTATATGATTTTGAAAGTTATTATATGCTAATAAGAAGCTATCTCGAATACCTTTTTCATCGACGTTAGCAATGCTAATATTTCGAAATTCACTAATTGAATCTTCAATTTGATTTAATTTTTCGTTAAGCTTATTTTTCAAATCATCAAGTTGTTTACAATAATTATTATCAAGAAGTAAGAAGTCAATTCTTGTCTGAGTATACCTATCAATGCTATGTAGTTCTTGATCGTATTTATCTTTAACCTTTATAAAATTTTCTTCAAACTTGCTTTTAAACCATTCATGAGAAAATTCAAGTTCTCCAAAAAAGAAGGTCCGAATTCCGATATGCTTTTCGGAACCTAAAAATTCTAAAAGCGTTGATTTGTCCCAAAGTTCAAGCTCAAGAGCCATTACTTTAGGTATTATATTTGGAAGCTCATTCTTAAACCAATGTTGCTCCCCATAAGACTGTACTCCTTTTGGTGATTTACTATTCACTGTCAAATCAGTTTTTAAACATAAAATCCACTTATCTAGGTTTGGATGGTTTCTACATGCGGTCTCCAAAGAATCAGCAATTTGCTTTTTTCGACTCCCTTCGTTTAACCTACCATTCCCTCCAAAAAACTTACATTGCCATCCCCACTTTTTACCTGTTGTTAATTCTAAAAAGAATTCAACACCACTATCTCCGCCACTTCCTTCAATAGGTGTGAATCGACCCAGGTGGCCGTATTTCTTTAATGCAATCTGATAACATAATTGCTCAAATGACTGATTGGCATTACCTTCATAAGGCTTTAGTTTTGAAAAATCTATTTGGTCAATTGTTGTCATAATAAAAACTTGATATTAATTGATTTATTAATGCAAAGTATGAAATAAATATTTAAAAAATAAACAAGCATATTTTTATTTCCATTTAAACTTTAAAGCTATAATCACCTTAAACACTTTGGGTCAAAGCTAAACTATACCTATCAATTGCCACGGGTTTTAACCCGTGGTTAAATAATCCAACCCAATCCAGCCTGCCCCCAAACCACAAAAAGCCCATCAGGGCTTTTTGCAATACCAACAATAAATTGATTTAGAATGTATTAGTGGGCTATAGGCTTAATAATTTGGTTTTTGGTTTGTTTGGAATAGGCAAGCACTCGGCTTAGGTCAATATCTACTTCGTCGTCTGCTTCTTCTGCGTGGGCATCGGTAGGGTTGTTGCTTTCTATCGCTCGGAGTATTGGTTCTTCTTCCAACTCTAATTGCAACTGCAATAGGGTATCTTTCAGGAACCAATACTCTTGGCGTAGTGGAGGGCTATTGAGCAGTTCTTTTTGAACAAGAAACTGCTCGTGGGCATCTGCTTCTTTATACAAATGCTTAATGAGCATTAAATTCAAATTCTCTGGCATATTCACTGTTTGATTGCTGCATTAGTTTACGCAGATTTATGAGTGCATACCGCATACGTCCTAAGGCTGTATTGATACTTACATCGGTAATTTCTGCAATTTCTTTGAAACTTAGCTCTGCAAAATGACGCAACATTAATACCTCGCGTTGTGTATCAGGCAATTGTGCAATACAAGCCCTCAGCACTGCGCTGGTTTCTTTACGTGCCTGGCTATCGAATACAATATCAGCCGATTGTTGGAACTCTTCGTTCACTTCAAGGGTGTTCACCATATTCTCGAAAGAGGTGGTAGGAACACGCTTACTACGGCGATAATAATCAATAGCTAAGTTACGTGCAATCCTAAGCACCCAAGGCAAGAAGCGGTTTTCTTCTTTATACTTGCCGGCCCTGATACTATCTACCACACGGATAAATGTATCTTGGGTTAAATCTTTGGCTAAGAACTGAGAGTCGGCACTACGCTCGCGTACAATCTGAAAAACAGCGTTGTACACTTTGGTTTTGTGTCGCTTCATCAATTGTTCAAAGGCCAATTCATCGCCCTGCTGATAAAGGTTTACCAGATCGTTGTCTGTAGAGTTGCGGTAAATGTGCAATTTGTTGTTGGTCATAATAACAAAGCATTTAAGTAACGTAGCAGTTCAAATCGATATTGCCTCCTTGTTTAAGGTTTTGAAATAAATTTAGGTAATACACAAAGCGGGCATAAACAGCCTTTGCTTGTGGTAACTTTCAATATGTACGAAGTGTGGTGTTTTTTAGATTGCCTCAACTTCTGACAGTAACAGTTCCGTAAGTATTCACCAACTTTTTAGCTGGCTATCTTTCTTTCCCTGTATTTAATTGTTACTGTAGAATTTTCCCGATAGGCGAATCAATGTTTTGGTTTAGCGTGCTTTCAGTTTAGTGAAGTGCACTGCTTTCTGATACAAATATATGTATCTTTATTGTACAGACGCAAGATGCAAGCAAATAGTTGCATAAAAAATTAATTTTTCAAAATTTTCTTTAACACTTCGTGAGCGGCGGCCGTGGCCGATTCACCGGAGGCTACTCGTTTTTCAAAGGCAAGCACGGTATTTAGGTTATCTGAGTTGCTATAAAGCTTTCGCATAAACTCAACTTCAAGCACTTCGTGAAAGGCTTCAATATTTTGTAGGTGTCGGTTCTTTTCCCAAAAACCGTTGCCTTGGGTAAGCTTTACATAGTCCTGTATGGTATGCCATACATTACCAATTCCTTCACCAGTAATTGCGGAGCAGGTTTGTACTTCAGGGGTCCAACCGCTTTTAGTGGGTGGCATTAAATGAAAGGCATTGGCATATTCTAGCCTTGCCATTTTCGCCTTTTGCAAATTCTGACCATCGGCCTTGGTAATGAGCAGGCTATCGGCCATTTCCATAATGCCTCGCTTCATTCCTTGCAGTTCATCGCCTGCACCAGCAAGCATAAGAAGCAAGAAGAAATCGGTCAGACCTTTAACAGCCGTTTCACTTTGTCCTACCCCAACAGTTTCAATAATAATTACGTTGAAACCTGCGGCTTCGCATAAAGCCCGCACATTTCGGGTAGCAATTGCCACACCACCTAATGCTCTACCACTTGGCGAGGGACGTATATACACTTCTTCCCGACGCACTAAGTTATCCATACGAGTTTTATCGCCCATTATAGAACCACCTGTAATAGAACTACTTGGGTCAATCGTGAGGATAGCAAGTCTATTCCCTTCATTCACCAAATGCTCCCCAAACGATTCTATAAAGGTACTCTTCCCTACCCCAGGCACTCCAGTAATCCCTATGCGCGTGCTATTTCCAGTGGCATGTTCAATAGCAGCCAAAAGCCAAACAGCCAATTCATTATCTGAGGGCAGCGTACTTTCAATCAATGTAATTGCCCTAGACAGTATAAACCTATCGCCCGCCAAAATACCATCGCGGTAGGTTTCAGGGCTTAAACGTTTTCGGTAAGGTTGCTTATCGGGATTATCCACGGGGTTGCTTTGTTTTGAAAAGCTTCCCTAAAGAAAGCCACATTTTCTTTTCAAATCCATAAAAAAATGCAAACTCTCCTAAAATAGCCCCTACAACCAACAATAAAATCTGATACACCACTAAAACCAGTAAAATCCTAACCCCTATTTGCTGCCAAAGAGCAAGGTCAAACTGCTCAAAAATCCAAGCTCTAAGGGGTCTGGTTACAAAGGCAGAAGAGGTTCCTGTAATAGCAAAGCCAATAAAAACCTTCCAAAAACGAAAGTCGCTTTCAATTTTCCACTTCGTTTTTAGCTTTTCTTTCCAGTTTGTTGGGTTTTCTTGTGCCATTGGGTGCAAAATAACTCAGGAAATGTTGAAATTTACAGCACAATTTAATACTCCTTGTTTGTGAAGAAAATATTGATAGGATTTATAGCTGCAATTGCCCTAGGCTTAGCGGCTTGTAGTACTGAAGTAGAAACCAATGCACCTTACCAAGAGGTGCCAGTTGTTTATGCAGTATTAAACCCTGATAGTGCGTTCCAATACCTAAGAATTACCAAGGGCTTCTTAAATGCCAATGGCGAAGATGCCAGAACTATTGCCAAAACCGATACCAACGCTTTCTATTACAAAAATGGTGAGTTAGATGTGCGCTTAACTGCCACCCTACCCAATAAAACAGTAGATACCCTAGCAACTTTTACAGAAGTAAGAAACTTCTCTAAGGCTGCTGATGGCGATTTCGCCTACCCAGAGCAGAAATTATATAGAAGCGTAAACCAAGTTGGGTTATCACAACCACAAGGTACTACCTACCAAATTGTAGTTAGAAACAGAATTACTGGTAAGGAAGTAAAAGCTACCACTAATATAGTTGGCGCATATACTATCAATAGCCCTAGTGAAATAAACCCTAGTTCAGCCATTAACGATTTTGACTTCAGGGTTGGTGAAAGAGGGAACAGTAATTTCATTGCTATTTCCAGACCACCAATTAATGGTGCCATTTTTAAAGCAAACATCAGGCTAAGGGTTAGGAACTTTTATACTGATGGTACCACAAAAGATACCAGCATCTTATGGACCAACGTAG
>JAIYDB010000026.1 GCA_027487695.1 Cytophagaceae bacterium
AAGCAATTCACTAAAGAACAAAAAGATGTACGCCATCACCAGTTGCTATTGGCAAAAAATGCAGAGGGTTACAAGAACTTAAGTAAGCTTTGTTCTCTAGGCTTTATTGATGGGATGTACAGCAAATGGCCTCGTATTGATAAGGAACTGCTGCTAAAACATAAAGATAACCTTATTGCCACTACCTGTTGTTTGGGTGCTGAAGTGCCGCAGGCTATCCTAAATAAAAGTCCTGAAGAGGCGGAAAAGATATTCCGTTGGTGGTTAGATTTATTTGGCGAGGACTATTACATCGAAATGCAACGTCATAATTTACCTGAGCAAATCAAGGTGAATAAGGTGCTTTTGGAGTACGCCAAAAAGTACAACGTAAAAATTATTGCAAGTAACGATAGCCATTATGTGGATGAGGACGATGCCCCTGCCCACGATATTCTGCTTTGTGTAAATACTGGTGAATTACGCAGCACACCTATTTACAACGGCGAAGAAAAGAAAAAAGGCGAGCGTTTCGGTTTTCCAAATAATCAGTTCTATTTCAAGACCACCGAGGAAATGTCGGCCTTGTTTCACGATATTCCTGAGGCAATAGATAATACCAATGAAATAGTAGATAAAATAGATCCTTTCAAATTAGAAAGGGATATTCTTTTACCTGTTTATCCACTACCTGTTGGATTCAGTTCTAACGATGATTATTTAGAAAAACTAACTTTTGATGGTGCCTTAAAACGCTACGGCGAAATTCAATCTGAAGTGGAGGAACGTATTAAATACGAACTCTTTATCATTAAACAGATGGGTTTTGCAGGGTATTTCCTCATTGTTCAAGATTTCATTAATGCAGGTAGAGATTTAGGAGTTTTGATTGGACCTGGAAGGGGTTCTGCGGCGGGCTCTGTAGTGGCATATTGTATTGGTATTACTAATATAGATCCTATTAAATATGAATTATTATTTGAACGTTTCTTAAATCCTGAAAGGGTTTCCATGCCCGATATTGACGTTGACTTTGACGATGAAGGCCGCCAAAAAGTAATTGATTATGTAATTGATAAATACGGCAAAAATCAGGTTGCCCAAATTATTACTTTCGGCACCATGGCTGCCAAAAGTGCCATTAAAGATGTAGCCAGAGTACTTGATTTACCGCTGAACGATGCCAACGCTTTAGCGAAATTAGTCCCTGAAAAACTAGGTGCCTCTTTAAAGAATGCGCAAGAAGAAGTTCAAGAGTTTAGGGATATTCTGAACGGTACAGATGAGCGTGCTGAAGTCCTTGAACTTGCCATAAAATTGGAAGGCTCGGTAAGGAATACGGGTATTCACGCGGCTGGGGTAATTATTGCGCCAGACGATTTATTGGAGTACATCCCAGTATCTACCAGTAAAGATTCAGATTTATGGGTAACCCAATTTGATGGGAAAGTAATTGAAAGTGCAGGGATGTTGAAGATGGATTTTCTGGGTTTGAAAACCCTGACTATCATTAGAGATGCCCTCAAAATGATTAAAGAAAACCACGGTATTGATTTAGATATTGATGCCATTGCGGAAGACGATGAGAAAACTTTCGACCTATACAAGCGTGGCGATACCGTAGGTACCTTCCAATTTGAAAGTGATGGTATGCGTAAATACTTGGTCGATTTAAAGCCAAGTAATATAGAAGACTTAATTGCCATGAATGCCTTGTACCGTCCTGGTCCATTGCAGTTTATCCCCGATTATATTAACCGTAAGCACGGAAAAGAGGAGGTGCAAATCCCCCACCCTGCCTTGGAACCTGTACTCAAAAACACCTACGGTATTTTTGTTTACCAAGAGCAAATTCAGCAAGCTGCCCGTGTAATGGCAGGCTATACCCTTGGCGGTGCAGATTTGCTGCGTAGGGCAATGGGTAAGAAGGACAAAGAAAAAATGGCCAAAGAACGCACCAAGTTCAATGCTGGCTGTTTAGAAAAATTCGGACTTACCACCGAAGAATCTGACAAGATCTTCAACATAATGGAACGCTTTGCCGAATACGGCTTTAACCGTTCACACTCAGCGGCGTATTCTGTTTTGGCCTACCAAACTGCCTACCTCAAAGCCAATTACCCAGCCGAATATATGGCATCGGTACTTACCCACTCTATGGGTAATATTGAAAAGATTACCGGCTTTATGGATGAATGTCGGAAAATGGGTATTCAGGTTTTAGGTCCCGATGTAAACGAAAGTAAGTTCCACTTCTCTGTAAATAAAGTTGGGCAAATCCGTTTCGGACTTGGAGCCATTAAAGGAAACGGCGAGGCTGCTGCCGCTCAAATTATTGAGGAGCGTATGAAAGGTGGTCCTTTCCATACTATTTATGATTTGGTTACCCGAATTACCACCCGTTCATTGAATAAAAAATCAATGGAAAGTATGGTGTATGCAGGTGCTTTCGATTCATTAGGATTGAAGCGTTGGCAATACTTTGCTCCCTTAGATAATGGCAACGCTTTAGATAAAATTATTCGCTTCGGTCAAAGTGCGCAACAATCAAAAGAAGTTTCGCAAACTTCATTGTTTGGTTCTGCCTCAGATACTACTGGTCTTTCAGCGCCTAAGATACCAGATGGTACCCCATGGTCTGACCTTGAAATGCTGAATAAGGAACGTGATGTAGTTGGTTTCTACCTAAGCGGTCACCCTTTAGATAACTTCAAATACACCTTGAAATACAGTAACTTAACCAAGATTAAGGATATTGAAGAAAAGAAAGACCAAGATGTAACCATTGCTGGTGTAATAGAAAGCCGTAGAAACGGACTCACCAAGCAAGGCGACCCATTTTGTAGCTTTGTTATTATCGATTACGATTCTAGTATTGAAATAGCGCTATTCAATAAAGATTATATTGCCTACAATAACTGGGCGCAGCAGGGACATATTGTTCAAATAAAGGGCAGGTATGGCAGACGTTTCCGGGATAGTTCAGACTATAAACTGAACATCAATCAAATGAGTTTGCTAAGTGAAGTATTAGAGAAAAACACAAAGGAAGTAAACGTGTATTGCGATATCTCAGCATTAGACCACGAGTTTACCACTGTATTTACAGATGTGTTAGAAACAAGTCCCGGTGCTAAAAAGCTAATCCTCACCCTGTTTGACTCCCAAGCAAAAGATATTGCCCCAGTTCCATTATTGACCAATAAATACAAAATTGCCATTTCTGAAGAAACTTTGGAACGGTTAAGTAAGATAGTTGCTAAAATGGAGGTGAGGTAGGGATTATAAATTTAGGTAAACAGTTATTTAAAGCAGTTTAAAGTTATCACTAGCATTAAGCTATGCTAATGCTTTGGTAAGTCGTGTAACCAATGAAATTAAAGTAGGTACCTAGAATTTAAATCACATAGTCAATATTCTAGGATCTAATTTTAAATTAGTTACCATTCTAATCTGAATAGCCTCTAATTCGCTAAATATATCTTCAACTTGATTGTTATTGATTTTTATTTTCATTTTACTCAACAATTCTCCGTCTGCTCTAACTTTTTCATTAATAGAAACTCTTGATGTCTCCACAACGGATTCAAAATACTCTAACCCTTTAAAATAATTTCCTTTTATCAAACAAATAAATCCCAATGTTTTAAGAATAGTTTTATTTGTCAAACTATATTTATCTATAATAATATTATAAATTTCATCAAACGAATTCAATATTTTTATATTTTTCACCTCTTCGTTTATTATAGGTAATTCCTCTGGATACCAAGAGCTTCCAATACGGTCACCAATTGTAAGCACAAACGCTGGAAATTCTATAAATAAAGGCGTGATGAAATAATTAATTGTAAAATCCTTTGGATTTGAGCTAGAATCAATCAAAATACCTATCATAATCTTAAGATTACGTTCTTGTACTATATAATATGCGGTATCTTGATACTTGATAAACTTGGAAGGTAAATCGATTTCCTTTAATACTTTGGCTCTTTCTGCTTTTTTCATATAACTAATATCTCACTATTTCCACTTGTTATTAAATAAAAACATAGCTGCACATTTCCTAGACGTGGGACTGCTAACCCTACGCCTGCAAATTGTTTTGTACTACTACCGTTGTTTACCATACCGATAATGTTTTTTTTAATTAGCTCCCTACACCCTATTCCCCCGTGCCATTAACCAGCAATCCGCTAATACCAACCAAGTCATTGCCTCAACAATAGGTACGGCACGTGGTAATACGCAAGGGTCGTGACGACCTTTGGGGTTTAGGGTAGTCGCCACGCCTGACTTGTTAATGGTTTCTTGTGCCTGCATAATGGTAGCCGTTGGCTTAAAGGCTGTGGTAAAGTAAATATCCTCCCCATTGCTTATGCCGCCTAAGGTGCCGCCTGCGTGGTTGGTACGGATTTTAACCTCTCCTTGGGCACTGGTATAAAAGGCGTCGTTATGCAGACTTCCTTTTAGGTAGGCACTTTCAAAGCCATCGCCAAAGGCTATGCCTTTTACTGCATTAATACTTAAAACGGCATGTCCTAAAAGGGCAGGCAGTTTATCAAAAACAGGTTCGCCCCAGCCTACCGGTACATTTTTGGCGATGCAGGTTATATAACCACCAAGGCTATCACCTTCATCTCTGGCTGCTTCAATGGCAGCAATCATCTTTTCTGCAGTTTCAGGGTGTGGACAACGGACTATATTAACGTCAATCGTACTTAAATCAAGTTCAGTATAAGGTACTGGCACGGCAATATCATATACCTGCTGCACATAAGCCTTCACTTCAATACCTAAATGTTGTAGCAATGCCTTGGCCACTGCCCCAGCTGCTACCCTTGCAGCGGTTTCTCTGGCACTAGACCTTCCGCCACCCCTATAATCACGGTGACCATATTTGGTTTCCCAAGTATAATCTGCGTGCGATGGTCGGTAGGTATTGGCTATTTCGGAATAATCGGCACTTTTGGCATCTTCATTCGCTATAAATAGACTTATAGGGCTTCCTGTGGTAATGCCTTCAAAAACACCGCTTTGTATTTGTACCCTATCGGCTTCTTTACGTTGGGTAGTGATGCTACTTTGTCCGGGCTTTCTTCTATCCAAAGCAGTCTGAATATCTTGCTCGGAAAGGCTTACCCCTGCGGGACAACCATCAATCACACAACCAATGCCCACCCCGTGGCTTTCGCCAAAAGTAGTTACCCTAAATAAATTGCCGATAGTATTCTGCATTAGTTTTGCATTACTTGGTTTTAAGTTTCTTCAATTGTGTTTTTATGGCATCGTACTCCAAAGCCACTTGCAATACCTCATAAAAACTATCGTCAATACTAGGTTGTTCTGGGTTAAAATGCCAGAACCTCACCAATTTAGTAGCGCCTGCTAAGGGTTGGCTATATTCTTTCACTAATACCGCTCCATTGTAGAAAGCAAAACTGGGCAAATTATCCTTAATAGTGAAGTAGCCAAAGTGGCTATTACACATATAAAAAGGCACTTGCCAAGAGTCGGTCTCCCGCATTTTGTGGTGCGATAGCAATAGCACTTCCCGCAGTTCAGAGAACAGCTTCCGCCAAACAGGGGGCTGCTTGCTTATCCATTCTTTATGAAAAGGGTGCTCGTTCTGCATTGGACTAACTGCCACTTTGGCAAGTTTCTATTTCAAATCACTTAAAATACCTCGGTAAGCTACATAAAAGGTAAGGCTATTATTGAAAAGACCATCTCGGTAACCTACCAAATATTGGGTAGTATTTTGGCTGTTTAAAAGTTTGTTCACAGGCAAAAGTGAATAGCTGAATCTGCCTCCAAGATATAGGTTATCAGTGATGCGGTATTCAACTAAAAGGTGACTTGATAGGTTCACTCGCCTCATATCTGCATCAGTCAAATCAATAAACCCTAGGTTATCACCCGCATCTACGGCCCCACTTACAAATACATTTGCAGCCACTCCTGCACCTATAGCACCATTGCTACTGAATTGATATCGGCAACTAAGCGGAAACTCAATATAGTTGTACCTGATAATAGTTCGCTTGCCTGATTTCTCAAACTCTTGGTTACTACTTCTGGCGCCCTTTTGGGCAAAGTTTATTTGAAATTCAAGGCTGTATTTATCGGTTAAACCACCAATAATACTACCCCCTGCAAATAAGCCAGGTTTATTGTAACCGCTAAGTCTATCGCCATCTACTTGTGAGCCTGAAATACCCACCATAAAACCTCCTTGTAACGGCAGTTTCTTTGATTGGGCAAACCAAGGTTAGGAAAACAACATAAGCCTAATAGTATCAGGCAAAAAGACAGTGCCTTAATATGGTATCCTTTTTGCATATCTTTCATCTTGAATAGGAGTAAACTAATCTCCATTCAATTAACAAACGAAAATTAACTCAGCAATGAAAAAACTACTTTTTTATGTAATTGCCATCGCAACCACCCTTAGCTTTAGCAGTTGTGGGTATAATGGTATGGTTGATAGAGACGAAGCTGTAAAATCGGCTTGGTCGCAAGTGGAAAACGTATATCAACGTCGGATGGACCTTATTCCAAACTTGGTAAATACCGTAAAAGGCGAAGCCAACTTTGAAAAGAGCACCCTTACTGAAATTACAGAAGCAAGAGCATCGGCAACGCAAACCAATATTAAGGTAGATAACCTTAGTCCTGAAAACATTGCCAAGTACCAGGCAGCGCAAGACCGTTTGAGCAGCACCTTAAGTAGGTTATTGGTAGCCAGCGAAAACTACCCTAACCTAAAAGGTAACCAAGCCTTCCGCGATCTTTCTGCAGAATTGGAGCGTACCGAAAACCGCATCAGCATAGAGCGCAAAAACTTTAACGATGCCGTGGCCGATTACAACAAATACATCCGTGGGTTCCCAAATAACCTATCGGCTGGGATGTTTGGCTTTACTCCGAAAGGATATTTTACTGCAGCAGCTGGGGCTGATAAAGCACCAACAGTAAAATTTTAGTAAATTTATAGGCAAACTCAATCCAAGAGCCAACTCCTATGAACGAAAATCTGCTTACTGCTACTGAAAAAGAAGCCATTGAAACTGCCATAGCGCAAGCTGAACGCAATACTAGTGGCGAAATAAGAGTTCACATAGAAAGCAACTGCAAAGGTGCTGTACTAGATAGAGCTGCGTTTTTGTTCAACGAACTGAAAATGCAGGCCACAGAATTACGAAATGGCGTGCTGTTTTACATTGCTTTAAAAGACCATCAGTTTGCTGTAATTGGCGATATGGGCATTAATGCAAAGGTACCTTCCAATTTTTGGGACGATATTAAAGTACGTATGCAACAACGCTTTAGGGCAGGCCATATTCCTGAAGGCTTGGTCGAGGGTATAGGGATGGCTGGTCACCAACTAGGTGAACACTTCCCTTTCCAAAAAAACGATACTAATGAACTTTCTAATAAAATATCGTTCGGGGAATAGTATTTCACTGAACAACTTTTATTTGTCCACCCTCCAAAAAGCAGTGCTATTGGTACTGCTTTTTCTTCCTTTGTGGACTAGCGCACAAACCGATTTATCGGTCGATAAAAACGGAATGGTGGCTATACCAGAGCCACCCAATCCCCCTAAATTAGTAAACGATTTTGCTAATGTGCTTACTCCTGAACAGGAGCAAACACTGGAAAGCAGGTTAGTAACTATTGATAATGGTTCATCGGTACAAATAGCGGTAGTAACCGTAAAAACTACTGGTATTATCCCACTTACCGATTATGGACAAAGCCTGTTTCAGAAATGGGGAATTGGTCAGAAAGGTAAGAACAATGGGCTATTACTAATCGTAGCCATTGACGATAGAAAAAGTGAAATAAACGTAGGCTACAACTTAGAAGATGTAGTTGCAGACGCTGATGCTAGGGTATTACTTAGAGAAGTATTAAAGCCTTATTTCAAGGAAGGTCTTTATTATGAAGGACTTACAGCTACTACCGATAGCCTGTTTCAGTTATCGCAAGGCAAGTACCAATTCGATGCTGAAAAAGCCCAAAAGAACAACAAAAAAGGAAAGTCAAATAGTAAGGGCGTAGCCTTTTGGGTAGCCATGGCCATTATTGCCTTCATTATCCTATCTCGCTTTGGCAACAAAGGAGGCGGCAGAAGAGGCAATAGAGGTAACGGTGGTATGTTTATGCCCCCTATTTTCTTTGGTGGTGGCGGTTCTGATTGGGGCAGTTTTAGCTCTGGCTCAGGTAGCTTTGGCGGAGGCGGTAGCTTCGGCGGATTTGGAGGCGGAAG
>JAIYDB010000020.1 GCA_027487695.1 Cytophagaceae bacterium
AAATATCTAAATAATTAGCGTTCTTTTGCAGTGTTTTCTGTAATTCCTTCTTGTGCTAGTACCTGCAAAGCTGCAGTTAGTCTTTCATTTTCGTTGCCTGAAATGAGGTAGAATTTTATTCCGAAGTCAGATAAGGTTTCTATGTATTTTTCTAAGAAATATGCTCTTAGTTGAGGATGTTCCCTTAGCGGATCGGGTTGCCAAGGGATATCTATATCGGTTAGTAAATGAATGGTATAACTACGTTGTTTAATTTCTTCCAAAATCCAATCAGGCGTACTACCGAAGGCACTATCCATCCAAATTTTAATTACAATGAGGTTGGTGTCGCATACAAGCAAGTTAGGGTTTTGGCTTAATGCATCATCTTCAGCCTTTAATTGCAAACGAGCAATAGCTTCAACATCGGCTTGGGTATAGTTAGGACCCTTGTTTTCTAAATAATCTCTGGCCTGCTCTAAAACAAAAGGCGCTTCTAAAGCATTGGAAAGCGCTAAAGTAAGACTGCTTTTGCCTGTACTTTCAGGACCTACAATCGCTATTTTTTTGGTTGGTTTTTCAGAAGAGTTTTTAATCATGCAGTAGTATTATGGTATAGGCTTTGTTTTTGATGTATTTGCCTATGCCAAGTATATAGACCGTACAAACCTAAGGCTAAATAGCCAACATACAGCCCTGCATATACATATAACTCCTTATGGATATATAAAGGGATGCTGATAAGGTTGGCAATGGTCCATAAATACCAGTTCTCTTGCTCCTGTTTGGCCAACATAATTTGCGCAACGATGCTAATGCTAGTTATGGCTGCATCGGGTAGGGGGGTAGTGCTATCTGTGAAGTGGGTAAGTAAGAAGTAAATATTACCCATTGCAACCATAAGGAGAAGTAAATAAAGCCCACTTCTGGAAAGGGTGGTATAAGCGGGCTTGAGAATTTTTTTCTGGTCGCCATTTATTCGCCATTGCAAGTACCCATAAATAGAACTAAGTCCAAAAATTACTTGTAAGCCTGTTTCCGCATATAAACTAGCTTTAAAAAAGACTATACCAGAAGTTATTATTCCCAATAATCCTAATAGCCAAGCCCCGCTAATTCGCCTACTATTCAGGAAAACAGCTACTAAACCTGTAACTGCGCCTAAAATTTCAATAATTGTGTTAATATCTGTAATCATAGTTGCGTTTGGCAACTTGCAATGCTGTATGTTTGTAATGCATGCAACAATATTAATGCCTGAATAGTTCGGGTTTTAAGTAAAACTAAATTATGCTTTCCAAAACTTTTGGTTCGGCCATCCACGGCGTAAGTGCTACAACCGTTACTGTAGAAGTAAATGTAATACAAGGAATGAAATTCTTTGTAGTTGGCCTTGGCGATAGTGCCGTTAAAGAAAGTGAACACCGCATAGAATCGGCACTGAAAAGTTCGGGATTTTATATGCCGAGGGTGAAAACGGTGGTAAACCTTGCCCCTGCCGATATGCGCAAGGAAGGTAGCCATTACGATTTGCCTATTGCTATGGGTGTGTTGAATAGCAGTGGTCAAATTTTGCCCACCAAAAATCTGGAAGAGTATGTGATGATGGGTGAACTTTCCTTAGATGGCACTATCAGACCCATAAAAGGTGCTTTGCCAATTGCCATTGAGGCACGTAATAAGGGATTTAAGGGATTTCTGCTGCCTGTTGAAAATGCTGATGAAGCAGCAATAGTGAACAAGCTAGAGGTTATCCCCGTAACTTCTTTAAAAGAGGCAGTTGAGTTTTTTGAAGGTAAAATAGAAATAGAGCCTTTAGAAAAAGATACCCGTGCTTTGTTTTTTGACCAGTTGAACAACTATGCAGAAGACTTTAGCCACGTTCAAGGACAAGAGAATATTAAGCGGGCATTAGAAATTGCAGCCGCAGGTGGACATAATGTAATTATGATTGGTCCCCCGGGAGCTGGCAAAACAATGCTTGCTAAAAGACTACCTTCTATTTTACCACCGCTTAGTTTACCAGAGGCATTAGAAACTACCAAAATACATTCGGTTGCTGGTAAACTCGGTAAAACTTCGGCGCTTATTAGTACCAGACCATTTAGGGCACCTCACCATACCATATCAGATGTAGCTTTAGTCGGTGGTGGCAGTAACCCTCAACCTGGGGAGATATCGCTTTCGCATAATGGGGTATTGTTCTTAGACGAACTACCAGAGTTTAAGCGCACTGTACTTGAAGTAATGCGTCAGCCTTTAGAGGAACGCAAGGTTGTAGTTAGCAGAGCCAAAGTAAGTGTAGATTTCCCTGCGAACTTTATGCTCATTGCCAGTATGAATCCTTGTCCGTGTGGGTATTACAATCACCCTGAAAAGGAATGTGTTTGCGGGCCTGGAGTGGTACAGCGATACTTAAATAAAATTAGCGGTCCGCTTTTAGATAGGATTGATTTGCACGTTGAAGTAACCCCAGTATCGTTCGATGCTATGACTGCCAATTTGCATAATGAAAGCAGTGAACAAATAAGGGAGCGCGTAATAAAGGCAAGAGAAGTACAAACTGAGCGTTTTAAAGATGCTGAAGGTGTTTACAACAATGCCATGATGCCAAGCCAAATGGTAAAGGAAGTCTGCAAAATAACCGAAGGTGGAAAAGCGTTGCTTAAAACAGCAATGGAACGCCTTGGATTAAGTGCGAGAGCCTATGACCGTATTTTAAAAGTAAGTAGAACGATAGCCGATTTAGCAGGTTCAGACGATATAAAAATAGAACACTTAGCTGAGGCTATTCAGTATAGAAGCTTGGACCGTGATGGTTGGGCTGGGTAATTATTCAGCAGAACTATTAAAAGAAACTGATTTTGAAGACTTAACCTCGCTATCACTTAATAGCTTTTCACCTAAGTAGCCATTCTTTGCTGCTACTCCCAATAAAAGAATAATTCCAATTACAAGTGCTTTAAGCTTATAGCTTGGATTTGAACATTGTTGATTAACCATAGCGATTTAAGTAACTAATATATATACTTCTAAAGTTAATAAGGTAACTTTATATTTGGAACTCGAAATACAGAGGTGTATTTTTGATTTCCTTTGCAAAACAAGCTATTATTTAGGTAGTAAGCAACAATACTCAGTATTTAGTAATAAAAACATAATGAATAGCGAACTTTTTATTAATTTAAAAAATTGGTGGGCGGAAAATAATATAGTAACATATTTGGTTTCTATAGCACTTTTCCTAGTTATTGCCCTTGCTTTACGGAATTTTATTGCGCGAATACTAACAGGGCTTCTTTTTAAAATACTGCCAGAAAACTTTAGAAGTAGGCGGCCAGATTTTAACCGTTTAGTACGAAAACCGCTTGTTTTTATTATATCCGTAATATTGGTTCTTATCGCGAGGCTTGCGGTACGTATTCCAAATGGCTGGGAAACCAACTGGATTTTCTCTGAAAAGTCTGATAAATTACTTGAAGGATTCCTAGAATTTGGTGCTATACTTTCAATTACGTGGCTAGTATTAAGAGTGATTGATTTTATGGGCATCATTTTCTTGGAACGGAATGCTCAAACCCAAACTAAAATGGGCAATTCACTAATTCCATTTATGAGGGAGTTGGTGAAAATAGTGGTAGTTATCCTAGGTATTTTTGTGGCTTTAGGTACTGTATTCCACCTGAATGTGGCCAGCATAATTGCAGGTTTGGGTATTGGTGGTTTGGCTGTGGCTTTGGCAGGTAAAGAAACTTTAGAGAACTTGTTTGCTAGCTTTACCATTTTTATTGATCAACCTTTTATGGTTGGAGATTTTGTGCAAGTAAATGGCATTAAAGGAACCGTAGAAAGAGTAGGGTTCAGAAGTACAAGGATAAGATCATTAGATAGAACCTATGTAACCCTACCCAATAAAATGATGGTAGACACCGCTCTAGATAATATTACTGAGCGTTCGGCATCTAGGGTAAGCTTTCAATTACAAATTGATAGCCATACAGAAATTGAAAACATTGAAGTTTTGTGTAAATCGATTAAGGCTCTTATAACAGGCTATAGCCTTGTTTTAAAAGATCCTGAACCAACGGTGCGTTTTAATGAATTTGGCGATGGTAGTCTAAAAATTCTAGTTCTATACTTTTTAGATACTAGGTCAGATACTGAAATTAACAAAGCCAAAGAGTATATAAACTTAGGTATTATGAATGCGTTGAAAGAAACTAATGTTGCCCTTTTCGTATTAAAACCTTAGAAATAGGCGTTATTACAATATGAAGGCTTGGCTGGTAATTATCTTTTGTGGTTTAGTGCTGCCTTTATGGGCACAGAAGGTTTCGCCAGAAGCCATAGAAAAGCGTGCCAACAAACTTTTCGATGCTAAACAATATTCGGAAGCCTTTAAAGATTATAACGACCTCACCAAGTTAGAACCGAATAACCCTCGATTTCAATTGAATGCAGGGGTTTGTTTATTGAATAGCCCCTTTTCTGAAAAGGCATTGCCCTTTATTCAAAAAGGAGTATCCTTACAAAAAGAACCTGCAGCCGATGACTGGTATGTGCTAGCCCAAGCCCAACATGCCAACTACCTTTTCGATGAGGCAATTGAAACCTATAAAAAATCTGACCCTAAAGGAAGTAAAAGGGCAGTTATAGCTCGTCGTATTACGGAGTGTGTGAATGGTAAACGCTTGAAAGGCGCACCAGTACCAGCAATAGTAATTAATTTAGGTCCTACCATTAATACATCTGCACACGAGTATTTGCCTTTTGTAACGGCCGACCAGCAAATGCTTTTCTTTACTTCGCGCAGGAAAAATACCACTGGCGGTGCCTTGGCAGAAGATGGCTTGCCTTTTGAAGATATTTACCAATGCCGAAATCAGAACGGAACTTGGGGTGGGGTAATGCAAATGGGTAGCCCC
Organism: Cytophagaceae bacterium; assembly: GCA_027487695.1. GTDB lineage: Bacteria > Bacteroidota > Bacteroidia > Cytophagales > Flexibacteraceae > JAIYDB01. Next base: position 4,905 of record JAIYDB010000020.1, read on the forward strand.
ATTAATTCCAAAGATAACGATGCCTGTATTGGCCTTAATGAAAGTGGCAGAACTATGTTCATTTACAAAGGCAAAAATGGTGGAGATATTTATACCAGTGAATTCAACGGTAAAAATTGGAGCAAACCAGAACCTTTTAAGTTCAATACGCCTGCATTAGAAACCAGTGCTTGTTTAAGTCCTGATGGCAAGCAGTTGTTTTTTGTAAGTGATAGAGGCGGAAATAAGGACATTTATATCTGTAGGAAAATGCCAAGGGGTAATTCTTGGTTTCCTCCTCAGAAAATGAATGGCAATATTAATACCTCAGAAGACGAAGAAAGTCCATTTATTCACGCCGACGGACAAACACTATACTTTAGTAGTAAAGGGCACGCCACTATGGGCGGGTACGATATTTTTAAAGCTAACTTGAATACAAAGGGCGTATTTACCTCACCAGAGAATTTGGGTTACCCCATTAATTCAGTAGGTGACGATTTGTACTTTAGCTTAAGTGCCGATGCCAAAAACGGGTATTTCAGCAGTGAGAAAAGCATTGGCTTTGGTGGACAAGATTTATACACGATAAAGATGCCGCCACCTGTATTGCCAGTTGGGGTTGCCTTATTTCAAGGTACCGTAGTTGATGAGCAAACAGGCAAACCAACTATTGCTAAAGTTACCATTACCGATAATGAAGCCAATCAGGTAATCATGACTACTGAAACCGATGAAACGGACGGTAAATTTGTAGTTACCCTACCAAGTGGAAGAAACTATGGCATTACAGTTGAAAAGGACGGTAGGTTATTTTACTCTGATAATGTAGATTTTAAGGCAGAAGATGGCTTTAAAACCTTGAACAAGAAAATAGCCTTACCTACTATCGCAAAGGGTAATAAGCTCATTTTGAGGAATATGTTTTATATGGTAAACAGCCATTTGCTCCAGCCTGCTTCTATTCCTGAATTAGAAAAGGTAGTTATTTTCTTAACTAAGAACTCTAAGGTGAAAGTAGAAATTGGTGGACATACTGATAATACGGGATCAGAAGAAGTGAACCTTGCCCTATCTAAAAAGCGTGCCGATGAGGTAAGAAATTGGTTGATTGAAGCAGGTATAAAGTCTAATCGTTTGCAAGCCAAAGGTTATTCAAGTTCCAAGCCGCTAGCTAGCAATACAACCGAAGATGGCAAAGCCCAAAACAGAAGGACTGAAATACTTATTTTGGAGTAGCGGGTTTGTTTATATAGACATAAACATTGTATCCCATTATCAGGATAAAGACTGCAAATAACCAGTTTTTATTGTAAAGAGCTCTTATTAACCCGAAGGAGTGAAGCATCATTCCTAACCAAAACACTAGATTAAGATATTTATGGTTGATTTTTTTGAGAGAAACAACCACTGTTGTACTTAAAATACTTATAATTAAATCATTAATAGCCGCACCGATTTCCTGAAAGCTCATTTTTTTCCATCTTTTATGAATACTCAAAACTAAGAATTACCTTTTAAAAGCAAACCTCTATAACTTTTTAATCATAATTTTCTTACGATAGCTAGACACAGCAAAACCAATAAGCGGGATAAACGCCAAGCCAAATGCCTTGTACAAAGCAGATTGCAAGCATAACCAAGTTCCTAATGCACTGATAATTAACGATAGAAATATAAGCAAGTGCCAGCTTTTGTTGCCTAATCGTTTAAACTGTAAAGCACCTAAAATTGAAGCCAAACTAGCAGTGATAAACACCAGATAGAACCAAGCAAAAAAACTATCTAGTATCCATTGGAACATAGGCTAAACTTGTTTTAAGCCTAGTTGGCTTTTGTAATGTAGGCTTCTAAACTAATATCCTTTTTCTTGTAAACACCTTCTTCAAAGAACTGCAATACTTTGGTATAGGTAGATGCAGGGAAAAAGCCAGGTACACTACCTATAAGTCTAAGCTTTTCATCTAGGTAAACGGTAGTTGGGTAACTCATAGCTCCGCCCATCCATTCAATAGCTAACTCGTGAGATTTACGAGATGGTACAAACTTATATACCCTATCCTGAAAAATGATATTCTCGTAACCTTCTGCATTAAACTTTACTGCATAAAAGTTTTTATTGATGTACTCCGCTACTTTAGGGTCGGCAAAGGTGGCTTTATCCATTTGCTTGCACCAGCCACACCAATCGGTATATACATCAACAACAACCTTGCGCTTTTCCTTCTTCTGTGCCTTTTCCATTTCTTCCACAGTAAGCCATTGAATACCACCTTCAGCCGTTTTAAACTTAGTTGAAGTTGTTGGATTTGAATTGGTTAAAGGCTTGTTTGTAAATGCAGTTATGCTTAGAACTAGTAAACCAATAACTGATAAAGCGATTATTCTTTTCATTGGAAGTGCAAATGAATATAACATTACAAATATCGGGATATTAACTTCTAATTAAAACCTGAACTATTTAGCGGTGGTGAAATTGCCACAGCGGTAATGATTAGCTATTCTTCGGTTACAAAGTTTACTAAATCGTAAGGCAGGAACGAACTTACATCGGCATTGTATTTATGAAGGTCGCGTACTATGCTGCTGCTAATACCTGCCAAAGCAGAATTGGTGATTAAGAATACCGTTTCTAAACCAGGGAAAACGTGTTTGTTGGCGAGAGAAATCGTGTTTTCGTATTCAAAATCTGTAGTATTTCTAAGTCCACGAAGTAGGAATTTCGCCCCTTGCTCCTTCGCATACATACCAGTAAGTCCTTGGAAATGAGTGATACTAACTCTTGGTTCATTTTCAAAGGTATGACCAATACGTTCCATCATATACGGAATTGAGAAGTAGCGTTTCTTGTTACTATTGGTACCAATAGCAATAATTACTTGATCAAAAAGTTCAAGACCACGTAACACAACATCTTCGTGTCCCTTCGTAAAAGGATCGAACGAGCCAGGAAATAGGGCAATTCTATTCATTTTTTGCAACCTGCAAATGCAGGCGAATCGGTGTAAGCAATAGAGAAATCGGCAAATGCTCTGTTTTCAACAAAGGCAATTTTTATTTTAGCAAAAGCACGGTTAGGTTCATTGTACCAAAGACCAGGTTTATTGGCAAATGCCCTTGAGGTAACTTGATAAACTTGTAAATCAGCAAAGGCAGCCGATTTTTCAACATATACTTTGTAATCGGCAAAGGCTTGGTTTTCTTCCACGTATATACTGCCAAACAAGTTGCATACATTAGGTTTGGGACCCTTTGAGTGGAAACTTGTAAGCGTTAGTAATAACAGTAAACCAAAAACAAGCCTTTGCATTACAATAGGTTAAACAATTATATAGCCTTCACAATTTCAGTAAACTCTCTGCTTTGTAAGGCAGCACCACCAACTAAACCACCATCAACATCTGGGCAACTGAATAGTTCTTTGGCATTGTTTGCCTTAACAGAACCACCATATAATAGCGATGTGTTATCAGCAATTTCCTGTCCATAGTGAGCAGCAATATGTGCTCTTAAAGCAGCGTGCATTTCTTGAGCTTGCTCAGGACTTGCAGTTAAGCCAGTACCAATAGCCCAGATAGGTTCATAAGCAATTACTATTTTGCTGAAATCTTCTGCCGAGAAAGCAAATAAACCATTGGTTAACTGTGCTTTAACATAGTTTAGGTAATCTCCACCTTCTCTAATGGCTAAAGGTTCGCCGCAACAGAAAATAGGCTTTAAATTAGCTGCTAAAACAGTTTTTGTCTTTTCGTGAACAATGGCATCGGTTTCGCCAAAGTATTCTCTACGCTCGCTGTGTCCAATAATAACCCATTCAGCGCCAACGCTTTGTAACATCTCAACGCTAATTTCACCAGTATAGGCACCGCTTAAAAACTGTGAACAATTCTGCGCTGCTACCGATACTTTGGTTGAACCAGCAGTCAATTTACTGATAGCAGAAAGGTGGGTGAAAGGTACTCCTAATACTACTTGAGCGTTGCCGTGGTACTCATCGGCAACCATATTAATAACCTCAGAAGCAAGCGACATACCCGCTTCTAGGCTTTTGTTCATTTTCCAGTTACCAGCTACAATTTTGTGGCGCATAAGACTAAGTAATTCAAAGTTTGAAAAAAAGGTTTTTGAATTACAAAGCTACTATTTGGCTAATGGTTTACAAGGAATTGGATTAATTTAGCGGTTATCTAGGTAGGCTGGAGTAGATTTTCTACCTTCTCCAACAATTTTTCTTTACTTATGGTAGGCAAATATAAACCTACTATCTTGCAAGCCCAATGGAGAAGTTTGTAGTTTCTGCTCGTAAATACCGCCCTGTTACCTTTGATACTGTTGTTGGACAACAGCATATCAGCACGACCTTAAAAAATGCCATTTCCAATAACCATTTGGCGCATGCATTTTTGTTTTGTGGTCCTCGTGGGGTGGGTAAAACTACCTGTGCACGTATTTTGGCACGTATTATTAACTGTACCAACCTTACTCCAGAGGTTGAACCTTGCGGTACTTGCGATTCTTGTAAAAGCTTTCAGAACAATAGCTCGCTCAATATTTTTGAGTTAGATGCAGCTTCTAACAACTCAGTAGATGATATCAGGAACTTGGTAGATCAAGTTCGTTTCCCACCTCAATTGGGTAAATACAAGGTATATATCATAGATGAGGTGCATATGCTTAGCTCTAACGCCTTCAATGCATTTCTGAAGACCTTAGAGGAACCACCTTCCTATGCTATCTTCATTTTAGCTACGACTGAAAAGCATAAGATTATACCTACCATTCTTTCAAGGTGCCAGATTTTCGATTTCAATCGTATTCACTTGATTGATATCATCAGTCACCTACAGTCAGTAGCCGATAAGGAAAATATTACTGCTGAACCTGAGGCACTATCCCTAATTGCTCAAAAGGCGGATGGCGGTATGCGCGATGCCCTTTCCTTGTTCGACTTAATGGCAACTTATGGTGGCGGCAACTCCATTACCTATAAAGATGTAATACAAAACCTGCACGTTTTAGATTATGATTACTATTTCCGTGTGGTGGATGCCCTGTGGAAAGAAGATGCCGGTTTAGTTTTAATGCTTTTAGACGAAATCCTGAAAAAGGGATTTGATGGACATAACTTCCTTTCTGGTTTAGGCGACCATTTACGTAATCTTTTAATGGTACGCGACCCTCAAACGGTTTCCTTATTGGAAGTTACTGAAGGAGTAATGAAACGCTTTGCAGAACAAGCTGCTAACTGTGCCCCTGGTTTCTTATTGAGTTGTTTGAATATTTTAAATGAGGCAGATAGCCGTTATAGATCATCTAAAAATCAGCGACTTACTGTTGAGCTTGCCTTAATGAAAATGAGTTATTTGCGCAGTACATTAAGTTTAGCGCAAGTATCGTTAGACCCTGAATTGGCAGAAAAAAAAAAGCCCAACTAAGGAAGCAAGGACAAGTTCTTAGTTCTAATCCTGTTCAAACTCCATCTTCTGTAAAAGCAGAGGTGGCGGCTTCTGTTGTAAGTAGCCTTCAACCAAAAAAGGAAGTAGCTACACCAAGTACTCCTCTTTCATCAATTAGTGTCCTCACTAAAGGGTTTGGTGCTAAAAGTGGGTTTTTGAAACAGGCTTTAGGTCAGTCTGAAACAGAAGATGTTGATTCTGATATTATTCCAGCAACGGGTATAAAAGCAAGTCCCACCCAGATAGAAGAGTCTTTAGCGGCGTATTTTAAAGAAACCTCAGACGGTATCTTGGCATCAACATTTGAAGCTAAGGAAAGGGTAAAGTACGAGATAGGTAAACTTATAGTAGAAGTTCCTTCAGATGCGGTAGCTGCACGAATCAGAAACAAGAGCTTAGAAATAACTAAGTTTATAGCCAAGCGCACAAGAACCGATGCTATTTCAATAGAAGTAAGTATTTCAGATTTAGTTGTAGAAAACAAGGTTCCTTATTCAGATAATGAACGCTTGCAATATTTCATTAACAATAATCCCTATTTGGAAACCTTTATTCAGCAGCTACAATTAGTGCCAGATCGCAGGTAGATTTTTAGGATTTAAGGCGTTTTTAATCTTGTTTTTTGGTAGCTTTGACGCTGTAAAGGAAGCCATTAAAAGGCCTTTACTTTTTATTTTGGAACAACTACCTACCGTTGAAACCGCCCATAAATTGGGTTTGCTTACTGAAGAGTACGAGCGCATCATAGAAATTTTAGGTCGTAAGCCCAACTTTACCGAACTCAGTATTTTCTCGGTAATGTGGAGCGAACACTGCAGCTATAAAAACAGTATTGTTTGGCTTAAAACCTTGCCTAAAGATGGTCCTAGAATGTTGGCCAAAGCAGGTGAAGAAAACGCTGGTTTGGTAGATATTGGAAATGGTTTAGCCTGTAGCTTTAAGATAGAATCTCATAACCACCCAAGTGCATTAGAGCCTTACCAAGGTGCAGCAACTGGCGTTGGGGGTATCAATAGAGATATTTTTACAATGGGGGCAAGACCCATTGCTCAATTAAATAGCTTACGTTTTGGTAATCCTAACCTAGAAAAAACTAAGCGATTGGTGAAGGGAGTAGTGAAAGGCATTGGCGATTATGGCAATGCTTTCGGTATTCCAACAGTAGGTGGCGAAGTTTATTTCGACGATATCTATAATACCAATATACTAGTAAATGCTTTTTCTGCAGGTATTGTAAAAACCGATAAGGTAGCCAAAGCTATTTCTTACGGAGTGGGCAATCCTGTTTATATAGTAGGTGCTGCCACAGGTAAAGATGGTATTCACGGCGCTACTTTCGCTTCTGAAGATATTACAGCTTCGTCGGTTGATAAGTTGCCATCGGTTCAGGTGGGTGATCCATTTATGGAGAAGCTACTTTTAGAAGCCTCTTTAGAAGTCATTGGTACTGGTCACGTTATTGGTATTCAAGATATGGGAGCGGCAGGTATTATCTGCTCAACCTCAGAAATGAGTGCCAAAGGCGAAGCAGGTATGAATATCTGGCTTCATAAAGTACCAACAAGGCAGGCAAATATGTTGCCTTTTGAAATACTACTTTCTGAAAGTCAGGAACGTATGCTCGTAGTAATCGAGAAAGGTTACGAAGCAGAAATTGAAGGAATTTTCCAGAAGTGGGATTTGAATTGCGTTCAAATTGGTGAGGTAACTGAAGGCGACCGTTTGCATTTTTATGTAGGCGAAGAACTAGTTGCCGATGTACCAGCCGATGACCTAGTTTTAGGCGGTGGTGCACCTCAATACCATAGAGAATATACAGAACCTGCTTACTTTGAAGAGTTTAAAAAGTTTGATGCAAGTACTATTTATCAACCTAACTATAAAGAAGTAGCAAGTTTCTTATTAACTCACCCGAATATTGCTAGCAGAAGGTGGATTTATAAGCAGTACGATAGTATGGTAGGTACTGCCAATATGAATACCAATGAACCATCAGATGCGGCAGTAGTAAATATTAAAGGAACTAATAAAGCAATTGCCATAACAGTTGACTGTAACGGACGCTACGTAAATGCCGATCCTGAAAAAGGTTGTGCCATAGCAGTTTCGGAAGCAAGCAGAAACGTGGTTTGCGCAGGTGGGGTTCCAGTTGCCATTACCAATAACTTGAACTTTGGTAATCCATATAATAAAGAAGTGTACTGGCAGTTTGTCCACGCTATAAAAGGAATGACCGCTGCTTGCCTTAAGTTTGAAACGCCAGTAACGGGTGGTAACGTAAGTTTCTATAACCAAAGTACCGATGGTGGCGCAGTATTTCCAACCCCAACTATTGGGATGTTAGGTTTACTAGATAACGTGAATCAGAAAATGGGTATGGCCTTTAAAAATGAAGGTGATTTCATTTACTTGATTGGTGAAGTAACCCCAGATATTAACTGTAGCGAATACCTATATAGCTATTGTGGTGTAAAAAATAGCACCGCTCCTTATTTTGATTTAGATAAGGAATATGCGATGCAACAAGCACTACAAATTGCCATTCGTGAAAAGATGGTAAACAGTGCCCACGATATTTCAGATGGAGGCTTGTTTGTAACCTTAGCGGAAAGTGCTATGGCGGCTAACTTGGGTTTTGAAATTAACACTAATTCTCAAATCAGAAAAGATGCTTACTTGTTTGGCGAAGGTCAGGGTAGAGTAGTAGTTAGTGTAACACCAGCCTTAGCAAGTGAGTTAGAATCATTCTTTGCAAGTAAGCAAGTGCCAGTTACCAAAATTGGCAAGGTTGATAAAATGGCCTTTATGATTGACGGCGAGGTATTTATGACTTGCGATGAAGCTAAAGATCATTACGATACAGCTTTAGAGAATATCCTGGAAGGGTAATTAGTTATACGATTCACTAAAAAGCCCGCGTAGCGGGCTTTTTTGATGGGTATTGCCTTGAACTGTGATTTATAGGATTAGGGTGATTCTCGTGATTTTGTTTAAATCAGTATTTGCAACAATCAAGGAAAAGGTAGTTTACTTTTTAATCCCGTAGGGATGACATTATTGTAGCAAGATATAATACCGCCCAACCCACCTGAACCTCGGAACGCTAGCCCGTAGGGCTGGCAGTTCGAGGTAATTTATTCACAAGCATTTTTTTACTTCACCACTAACTTCTGACTAACTCCGTTAAACCTAACAGAATAAACGCCTTTGGCTAATTTGGCAATATTGATTTCGTTGGTTCCTGTGGCAGCCTCGGTAATTACTACTTGACCTAAAGTGTTAAGAATTTCTAAAGTTCCTTTACTTGTAGTTTTGATAGTTATTTTATCAGTTGCAGGATTAGGGAATACTTCAAATTGGGTTGATTTGAATTGGCTTACACCATTCACATTGTTCAATCTTAAGCTTAATGAATAGGGCTCATTAGCATTCAAATAGAATTGATAAGTTGTTTGAGGGGTATATGGAAATGCCTCCGTAGTAACCTCATCTACAAGGTAATGGGTACCACCTGATAGACCAGAAAACTCTGTTGTGCTAATAGTGACTATTCCGGTTGAATCTGAAAGAAGCTGAATAGGAATTGTATTCGTAGCGTTCAAGTTCATTGACGCAATACTCTGACGAATAGTTCCATTTACATAAATATTTGTAGCTGGATTCATTAGTTTTTGAGCATCTACTTGAGGCTCAAATGCCAATTGAGTATTAGGACGGTTAGCAATAACTACCTCATCAGACATTGAACCCCGACTTACTTGCAATCTGATCAATGAATTTACTTGGCTTTCTATTCTTTGTAAGGCTACTTGGTTGCTTACTTTAATCCCTTCCCTTGCAGTAAGTATGGGTGATGAATTTTCTGCCCATACTAAGAAGCCTTGAGCTGTTGATAAATAGCGATTTCCACCATTGGCACCCACTCCAGCTATATAAGTTTTATATCTACGGTTTACCCAATCATATATATATATGGCATTATAAACATTAGTTTTAGTCCAATTAGGGCTATCCCAATCAATTGTACTAGGGTAAGGATTTGATAGCAAATGGAAACCACGCTGTGCTGTAAACGGCAAGTTATAGTCGCCTACTTGTGGTGCACCCGTTGCAGACCATTCATTTCTTGAATTAAAAAAGTTATTTACGCCAAACCAAACTTGCACCCCAGCACCAACTGGTAGGGAGGTTGCCGCTGAACTCGGCTTACTCCAATTATTTGAACTTGGGTTATATAAATACAAATTACCTGTACCTAAGCCAGAAAAAGTCTGGTTGTTATAGGTACTAACATTATTCCACAAATTCATGGTTTGCCCTTGAACTACCGGTCCTAGGAAATAGTAATTGCCTATTGAAATAGCACCTCTTCTAACTAAAGAACTGTTTAACCAACGTTGTATAGTGAAATTATTAGCGTTGGTGATACTTGAACTAGCATGTACTTGTGCTAATTGAGCAGTATGTATTGCGGTTGAAAGTAAGGTTAATGCATTATTGTTGAGGTTTAAAACCTGATTATTACCTAAAATAAGGCTGCCACTTATTTGGGTAGCTCCATTTTGGATTACCGTTGCGCCATTATCAACAAACAAGTTATTGATAGTTCCGCCTTCAAAGTTTTGGTTATTTGGACCAGCTAATCTAACGTTGCCTTCACCAAAAATAGTCCCTTGGTTAGATAGATTACCAGTAATAGAAAGTTGAACGCCAGAAGGAATTGAGATAACAGCTCCATTATCAATAACTATATTTCTCAAAGAAATTGAAGAGTATAAAGACATTCTGCCTCTGACTGTGATATCGGAACCGGAAACAGGTACACTTCCACTATTCCAATTATTAGCGTTTGTAAAGGAGGCATCTCCAGTAAAAATTTGGTTACAAATTATTGAACTTACTGAAGTAGAGCTACTTGATGCAGAAGTGCAAGTTCCTTCAATGGTTCTTACCGAATAATTGCCTGCATTAGATACAGAAATGCTTTGTGTAGTATCGCCATTACTCCATAAGTTGCCTGAAATAGCGTTGGAGGTTAATGTGGTTGAACTACCCACGCAGAAAGATGTAGCTCCAGAAATAGTTGGTGTTGCTGGTAATAGCGTAACGATTACAGATACTTCATTAGAGGCTTCACTTGTGCACGTTCCTGAGATTATTCTTACGGAATAATTTCCTGATTGAGTTACAGTTATATTTTGTGTGGTTGCGTTATTACTCCATAAATAGTTGAAACCTGCTGGTGCATTTAATACTAAGGAATTTCCTGCACAAAAGGTAGTAGAGCCTGAATAGGTTATAGTAGGTTGGTTTGGAACTGGCGAAACAGTTAGAACTACTGCTGTACTTGCAGCACTGGTACAATTTCCTCGAATTAATCTTACAGAATAACTTCCACCAATGGTTGTAGTAATACTTCTGGTGGTTTCACCCGTGTTCCATAGATAACCATCGCCAACATTAGAGGTTAAAGTTCTGCTACTTCCTTCACAAAAGTTTGCGCTGCCTGAGTTGGTAATTGTTGGTGTTGCAGGGGCATTGCAAAGGAATTGGCTACCATACATCCTTACATAATCTATAGAATAGGTGGCAGGAAACACTGTTGTTCCGTTAGGACTTCCTGGCCAGTTACCGCCAACGGCCAAGTTTAAGACCATGTGAAACCTGCGGTCAAAAGGTCTGCCTTGAAATGGAATACTATGGATTTGAACAGAATCTACCAAGAAATTAATGCGGGTTGGTGTCCAAGCTACTTCATACACGTGAAAACCATCTGAGAAATTCCCACTTGGTTTCGTGTAAGAACGAGAGTTATAGGTGTAATTAGGATTAGCATAGTGAATAGTTCCATATACCTTATTCGGTTCATGACCTAAAGCTTCCATTATATCTATTTCTCCGCTATTAGGCCAGCCTCCATAGGCCCAATCTGTTGGGAGCATCCAAGCTGCAGGCCAAATTCCCTGACCTACAGGTATTCTGGCTCTTACGGATATTCTTCCGTACAATACACCCGCTAATCCAGAACTGTTTATACGTCCGCTTGTATATTGGCGAGTTCCATAGTTTTCTCTTTTGGCAATCAGGTTTAATTGACCTCCGGTAATTTGAATGTTATCAGGTCTATCAGTATAATATTGTAGTTCGTTATTACCGCCACCGAAATCGTTTACTTCAACATTCCAATTGTTTCTGTTTAAAGTAGTTCCAGTAAATTCATCGCTCCAAACCAGACTAAATGTGGTATAATCTGGAACTTGAACGTCGTCAAAATAGTAAGTGCCAGAAGTAAAACTATTGATATTAAAAGAAAGCAAAAGCACATTAATCCCAAGAGGCGAAGTTCCCCCATCTGGAATAATAGGCGAGGTAAAAACAAGTTCCTCCCATTGGTTAGCTCTTGTAGTAGTAGCAAAAACAACGCAATACCTACCAGTTGGGTAATTAGAAGGGGTAGTTCTATTGGTATCTTCAAATGAAAGTTGAACAGGAATGCCTACCGCTGGGCTTAGTACTTTCAACCGTAATGTTCTAGCACCTGTTGTGTAGGCGGTAACATCGTTAAAATAGCCAGGTACTTGAATACGCATTACATCGTACTGGGCAGCTCCGTTACGGATGTACATACCTACTTGGCCTGTTGTATTAATCCCAGATTGAACAGGATTAGTTACTGTAGAATATGTACCATCCCTATAACCATATTGGGCTATTCTATTACTTTCAAAATTATCAATAATCACTTGACCTTGAGTAGTTTGAAAGAGTGCTAAAAATAGTAAAAGAAGGGTAAGAAGTGCTTTCATAAGTTCTTGGAGGTCTTTGGTATAAATAAAAGATATGCCTTTGAACTTCAATGCAAATCTCCCAATGGTGGAGAGTAAAAAATATGGAAAAACTAACCAGTTTTAAATCTTGCTGTTACTCCTCACTACCTGCTTTAGCAAATCCCATTGTAATACTAGCCATACTGTAAATATAGGCAGTACCTTTAATCCATATGGGTTAGTAAAATTATTCCTCCAACTTCGAGGGAATAAATCAGTTGCGGAAATGGTAGTGAGATATATTACAAAAAACAATAATAGGCCATTTTTCCAATTCATTGGTTTGTTAAGGAGGTAAATAGCAGCCCCAACTACAGCAATTACAAATGTAGGCGATTCTGCCCGTTGGTTAAATGCCACCATAAATAGTAATAATGAACACATTATTGAAATGCGATAATTAAGATCTTTCCATAGCGGTAAATACGTTGCTCCTAATATAGTGATACCTAATCCACCCATTTGTACTATGGTTTTATTGTTTTCAAAACCAAATTGTTGGAACATATTCATTACAGACATACCCAAGGAATGGCTGTAATCTTCAGATAATGCATTGTACCACCAAACATACACCTCACCGAAATGAGCATAACCTGTTACTAGCATAGGTGAAAGTGCAAACACCACAAACCAAAAGGCGGACCATAACACCAACTTCCATCGTCCTTCATAAAAGAAGAAAACCAAGCAGGCAGCCAATGCAAAAATCTTTATGCTAGCAGCAACCACAATAAGTAGGGGAGCCCAAACCCAAAGCTTACCTTCAGCGCAAACTACAGCTAGCAATACACAGCCAACAATAAGCGCATTGCTTTGTAAATTCTGGAAAGAGGTGAGTGCCTCAATAGCGCAAAAGGCTAGTAACCCTATTCTAAGTTTTTCATTTTTTAATGGGATATACCATAAGCCTAAAGCAAGTACTACGCCATTGAGTAGGTTCCAAGTTATTATTCCTGCAAGGTTAGGCATCCAAGCAATCAAATTCATCCAAAGGCAAAAAGGTGGGCTGTATTTAAGGGTATCAAAATGAAGAGCAGTATCACCCACAAAAGGATTGAGTCCTTCCCAAAACCTTATTGCACCAGTTTTGAAGATGAGGTAATTGTTATAATGCGTATAAATTTTTCCTAATACCTCCTTTTCGCCCCTAAAGTATTGTTGTAAACCACCAATTAAAGCTAAAACAGGATAGAGTATCCCTAAACCTATTTTAATTCTATTCCATTGTAATTCGGTAAATTTTAAATTCAGTATTGGCATTGATGAAAGAATAATAGCATTAAACAGGGTACTCCTTTGATTAAGTTTGTTAGGAATAAATAATTCTCAAATACTAAAGTAGTGGTTTTTATACAAAAAAGGCAACCAAGTTTCCTTAGGTTGCCTTTTTTATATGATTTAGAGCAAATTAAGCAGCCACTTCTTCAGTTTTAGCGAAGAAGAAAGCACCTTCAATAGCTGCATTTTCGTCTGAATCTGAACCGTGAACGGCGTTAGCTTCAATGCTAGTAGCAAAAATCTTTCTGATAGTACCTTCAGCAGCATTAGCAGGGTTGGTAGCACCAATTAGGGTACGGAAATCTGCAACTGCGTTTTCCTTTTCCAAAATCATAGCCACAATAGGACCGCTGCTCATATATTTGCAAAGGTCGGCATAGAACGGACGCTCACTATGAACTTCGTAAAACTTGCCAGCAGTTGCAGGAGTAAGTTGGGTATATTTCATTGCAATGATTTTGAAGCCAGCTTCTTCCATCATTTTGGTAATTGCGCCTATGTTGCCAGCTGCAGTAGCATCAGGCTTAATCATAGTAAAGGTGCGGTTTGTAGCCATAATACCTTTTAGGTTGTTGATAAATTTGGGTAAGCAAAAACTACTTACCTTGGTTTGTGTTAATTTTATGCAAAACTAACCCTATCTGTGGCTTTTGCCAAAAATTGGGCGTTGGTAATAATATCTTTATATGAAATATTTAGTTCGTGCAGTTACAGTTATTGGTTTAGGTCTAGGTTCTTTCATCTTTAGTGCTTGTGAGGTAGGCCCTCGAGTAGATGGTAAGCAAGTTCAAACAGAAATGAACGACCGCAAAATCAGGCGAATAAGCAAGGCACTGTTTACCGAAACCGTGATTAAATTAGGCGATAGTATTATTCAGGTATTAGATACAGCTAAGATTGCGGGCAAAAGTTCCCAAACTATTACCTATTTGAAGGAAGCCGATTTTAAGAAATCGGTCAACATAATTCAATACGAGGCTACACTATTCCCTAAGGCACAAATGGAGAACTTTTCTAATGGCAAGGGAGCCAAAAACAAGCAATCTATTTTCTTAGATGCAGGTATATATGCTTTTGAAAACAAGCAATTGAAAGAAGCCTTAGTACAACAATCAGATACTTCTTGGGTATATATTACCAATTGGATTGATAAAGGCACAGCTTCAAAGCCAGATACTTTGGGCATTGTAATGCTCAATTTTCCTTTAAAGCCCCTTATCAGAAAAATGAATGTTAAGGGCGTAAAGTAATCTTAGTGCTTTAAACTTTTAAAGTAAAAATCGGCTTGGTATTTACTTTTAGTTTGAAGCCAAGTACAAAGTGTATCGGTCCACAAATAGCTTGCTGAATTAGTAGGGTGAGCACCATCCTTTCTTCGTGCAAGTGGTAAGTCTTTACTAATAAAGAGTTGGTTATTAGGGACTACAGTTGATAAAATTTTATAGTATTCATCCGCTGGCTTCCAATTAGGTGCGCCGACAAATACAAATTTAGTATGGCCTAGTTTGGCTACTAAGCTATCGTAATAAGGAATTCTTTTTTGCAGACTGTAATACAAAAGTTCGTTTGCACCTACCGTAAAGAATACATAATCAGGTTTATACCTTTCTATTAGAATATTTAAGGTATCAGATTTAGCCCAATCCTTAGAAGTGCTTCCATACCAAGCAGCAAAGTAAAATCGGTAGCGGTTTAGCGTATCAGCCTTTTTGAGGGGTGCAAGTAAACAACCAATCATACTATCTCCAGTTAGTAAGATTTTAATTCGCTTGCCTTTAGGAGGCGGCGGTTTTCTTTTTAAGGTATAATGAAAACTGCTGGCAGAATCAGGTTTTGAGTAGTTTGAAAAAGTATCAGGTTTAATAGCACTTTCCTTTTCAGCTGGCTTTTGGTTACAACCAAAAATGATAAGCAAGCCACTTAAAAAGCTGATAAAGAAGATGTTATTAACTTTCATTATAAAAAGTATAAAAACGAAGAAAACACCTTTAAACTAATAAAGGTGTTTTCAATATATAGCATTGTTACAGACTAGTAAACAATTAAGCCTTTAGCAGCGGCATCTTTCAACACTGCATCTAAGCCTTTTTTATCGATAGTACGAAGAACAGAAGTGCTAAGCTTTATTTCAACCCAAGCATCTTGCTCTGGTAAATAAATGCGCTTCTTTTGTAAGTTCGGTAAAAACCTACGTTTCGTTTTATTATTAGCGTGGGAAACACGGTTACCTGAAACAGGGCCTTTTCCAGTAAGTTCACAAACCTTTGCCATCTTTTTTTACAATTGGACTGCAAAAGTAGCAGAAAAAGTTTGCGTTCCCAATTTAACCTCAAAAAAAGTTTAATTATTTTTTCTTAGCACTGTTTTTTTCTTTTCGCCATGGGCAATGGCGACATCCGCTAGCGCAGCAACTGCCTCTGCGTAAGTGGTATTGTTCGGTAAAAACTATATAGGGACCCTCCCAGTAAAAATCGCCCGATGGGTCAAGATTTACTTTAGAATTAGGGCTATTTCCGCTTTTAGTTGCCAATGATAAGGGGTATTTTATGTAACTTGCTGCAAATGTAAACTACTTCTGTAAGCAAGGAGTTTTTTATGTGATATAAAAAATACACCAATTAGGCTAAAGCCAACCCACCCAATCCAATGATAGCGCAAACAACCACCGCTTCAAAAATTACTTCTGCCGATGCCATGCTACTTGAAGATAAGTATGGCGCACATAATTATCATCCAATTCCAGTAGTATTAGCCAAAGGAGAAGGTGTACACCTTTGGGATATAGAAGGCAAACATTATTACGATTTTCTATCAGCTTATAGTGCTGTAAATCAAGGTCATTGTCATCCGCATATCATAAATGCATTGGTGGAACAAGCGCAAAATTTAACGCTTACATCAAGGGCATTTTATAACAATAGGCTAGGGCAGGCCGAAAAATTCATTGCCGATTTCTTTGGTTACGACAAA
>JAIYDB010000028.1 GCA_027487695.1 Cytophagaceae bacterium
AATTTTATAGATAACACTCCCTTAAAAGCAGAGAACCTAAACGGCAACTTCGGGAGGAACAACTATAAACTTGGGGTAGATTTTTCAATGCCCTTACTGTACCGCAAGGAAAGAGGCAAGTTAGCCCTCACCAAAATCAAGATTGAGCAAAACGAATTAGAGCGCAACAACCTAAATCGTGAGATTATCAATAATTTGAAAGCTACCTATAATAGCTTGCTCACCAATAGAAGCTTGTTAAATATGCAAGCCGAGATGGTGCGTAACTACCAAACCCTTCTCACTGCCGAAATTGACAAATTTGATATTGGCGAAAGCAGTCTGTTCTTGGTAAACACACGTGAAAGCAAACTCCTAGAAGGCCAAGTAAAACAAGCCGATTTAGAGCGTAAGTACCACAAAGCCATCATTGAACTGCAATGGGCCGCAGGGGTAAGTGATTGGTGGGGACGGTAGGTTAACTACTCAAACCACCTTCTAAACAAACCAGCAAATTGTTCAGGAATATTTACTGGACGGTTTTTGGCCATATCTACGAATACGAGGGTGGTTTCACCTACCGTAAGCAGGGTGCCTTCTTCGTTGGTAATCTCGTATAAAAAGGTAATCCGGGTATTCGGCATTTGAGGAACAGTAACCTTAATGGTCAATAAATCGTCATATTTGGCGGGACGGATGTACTTTACTTTAAGGTCTAACACAGGTAGCATTACCCCGCTTTCTTCCATAGCTCGGTAACTGGCGCCCATTTCTCGGAGTGCCTCTACCCTACCAATCTCGAAATAAGTGGCATAATTGCCATAGTACACCACGCCCATTTGGTCGGTTTCAGCGTAGCGCACACGCACTTGTGTAGTTGTTTCAAACATACCGCAAGATAGGGAAAGGCAATGATGTCAATTAAACAACGCTCAAATAAACTTAAAACCAAAGCTAAAACACAAAATTTTGATACCTTTATTGTGAATAGAATTCTTCATAGGTATGAGACAAGTTGTAAAGCTCACAATATTTATAGTTACTCTTAGTATTGCATTCGCTTGCTCAAACAAAAAAGAGCAAATCACAACTTTTAAAAGTAAAGCCAACGGAAGTCAAAATTTGAAAGGCGAAAAACTAAGTAACTTTACGGCATTTTTTAAAAGGTTCTATTCTGATTCTTCTTATCAAATTCAAAGAATTGTATTTCCATTACAGTTTATTTATTACGATGATAATATCGAAAAGCAGGAGCTTATCATAAAAAAAGAATGGGGTTTCATAACAATTGATAAAGAAATTGCCACTGAAACTAAAATTATAAGTCATTCAAAAGTAAGGGTAATCTACTATATACCTGACACTTGCTTTTACCAATTGCACGATTTTGAATTAAAAAACGGCAAATGGATTTTAGTTAAAATTACAGACCAATCTAACTAGGTAAATGCAATGAAAATTTTGAATATATTTACTGCTGTCACTTTAGGTTTAATTGCCTGTAATTCTTTTCCTAGGTCAAGACATGATTTTAGCACCCTAAAAAACAAGGCCAAGTACAACGATACTGCATGGTTTGTACCATTGGAAGCTAATTATAGTGAGTACTTTTTAATTAAATTAATTAATGCCAAAAATAAAATTATCGCCATTGGATTTGCAAACCGCAAAACTTTAAAACCAGCTGGCGAATGGTACATGTTTGATGACAAGGGAAAGCTTAATGATTACAGACTTTTTGATAAGAAAGGTAAAGTAAAAGCCAAACCATACTATGTAAATATTGATGAAGATGAACCAGATGAAGACCCGAAGTTTGAATTCATGAATCCAGAGCTATACTTGGATTCAATTATCCAAGTAAAATCAAAAGAATATACTTTCTGTTTTTCATACGGAATCCCTCAAACACTTAAATCTAAAAATCATATTATTATGGTTCATGAAGATGAAGGACTTACTGATAGTATTTTAATCAATTCTGGGCAAAATCCATTTTTCACTGTAGCATATAAAGGGAAATTACCATCTCATATTCAATTAAATACTGACGTTTATCAAAATAATAAAGAGAAAGCTCTTTATTCTGTGCTAGAAAAGCCCTTTCAATTAGATACTATTAAGAAGGTAGCCTGGAAAGGCAAACTATCTGAATTGTATCAGAAATCATTTAACCTGCGAGAGGTTATGGAATATGCCTTAAAGAAATAATTAAAACAATAGCATAAACTTAATATGAATTCAATACTAAACTTAAAAATTCCAGTATTCAAACAGGGATATATCTTCCTTGTTTGCCTTTTTATTATTGGTTTAGCCCAACCTGCTTATTGCCAAACTATTGATAAAGAACTTGATATTAAAGACTCTTTAGTAAAAGTGAACGGATATAAATTAGCAGCTAGTTACTACAATAAAAAACTACTCAAACAACCAAAAAATCATGTTTACCTAACTATGTTAGGTGTAATTTACCTAAATGCTGGCGAATACCCCAAAGCTGAAAAATACCTAAATGAAGCAATTTTAGCTAATAACAAGCAATATTTTACTTATCACTGTTTAGGTGGATTATATTTTCAAATTAATAAATACAGTAAAGCTACAGAAGCTATAAATAAATCTAAAGCACTAAATCCGCAGTTCAAAAAAAACTATCTGTTACTCGGTCAAATAGCAATAGAAAAATCAGAATATGATAGTTGTATTTCAATTGTTAACAATGCACTAAAAATTGACAGCACCTACGGGAAACTGTTCTTGATTCGTGCAATGGCATACGATGCAAAAAGACTGTCGTTTAATGCTGGATCTGACTTTGAATTAGCTACAAAGTACGATTCAACTAATTCCGTAGCTTGGAGTAAAAGAGCAATACATCTTTTTAACAATGGGCAATTAAAGGAAGGTTATAAATACGGACTAAAGGCATTGCAGCTTTCAGATTCGACCTATGCAGAATACTGGCACTTTTTAGGTTTAGCTGCTCAATACAACAATAAATACGAAGAATCTATTGAGTGCTTTAACCGATGCATTGCATTGGAGAAAAATCCTATGTATTTCAAACTCAGGTCAGATACCAGATACCGACAAGAAGATATGGATGGTGCATGTTCAGATTTAAGCTTGGCAAAAGATATTTACATAGCTCAAAAAATTCAAAATCAAGAGTTTAACGAAGTAATGCAGCAGTTAGCCTCGCTTTGTGATTCAACCAAGGAGGCATATTACTATCAAAGAGGTATCGCATTTTATAATTTAAAAAAATTCCAAGAAGCAATTAATGTATATAAGAAAGGACTTAAAAAGTTCCCTAATGGAGGAGCAACTTATTCATTCTTAGGCAACGCATATATGGCTATTGATTCAAACGAAAAAGCCATTCTAAATTATAATTTATCTTTGGCGTATAAAGACAATATGCTTCTTGAGTACCAGACAAACACCCAATATGCAAGTCGAGGAGCCGATACTGTAAATTTGATTTTTAAAACAAGCATTGCAGCGAACTATTTATACTTAGCTGAGTGCCATCTAAAGTTAAATGATGCATCTGAGGCACTAAAGCAAATCAATACCAGTATCAAGGAAATGCCACTAGGTTTTGAAATGGATTTCACCTTTTTGCAGTACAAATTTAGGGCTCAAATTTATGCAATGCGAAGCGAGTATAGCAGTGCCAATTTAGATTTTAGTAAAGCAATTAGCATTAATCCTTATGACCAAGAAGTATATGTACAAAGAGCATATATGAAGTATTGCCAAGCCAATAACCTAGGTGGCAGAAAAGTGTATTTAGGGTTCTCCCATCAAAAAATTGGAAGTGTTCAAATACCGATAAATGAAACCAAATTAACCGACAATACTTTACTTTACAGCGCTTTAAAGGATTGCAATACAGCTTTAGAAAATGATTCTGATTATGGATGGGCTTATTACTTGCGCGGATTAATTGGTAGGCAGCTCAATAAACCTGATTACTGCAAAGACTTTCTTGAAGCAAAAAGATTGGGTATTGAGTTAAACGAAATGGAAATTAGAAATTGCATAAGGTAATACCCAACGAAAAGCCCACAAGAATAGGTTTTACCCCTTGAGACAATTGGGATTAAACACCTATACGATATCTTAAAGGCTTAAAATCCTGATTCAGAATATCTTACTCTCACCTCCAAGGTTGCTGCCCTGCGGGCAGCAACCTTGGAGGTTCGCTATTGCGGGTTGTAGGAATATTCTTTGCTATAATAATTTCACCACTACGGGGTTAAAAAATGTAATGCCTAAAATCCAGCAAATCCTGATTCAGACAAAAATCATAAGAATCACCCCAATCATATAAATCACAGTTCTAGACTAAATCCTCCTTTTCCATTAATCCAGTAAATCCTGATTTAGACAAAAATCTTAAGAATTACCCTAATCAAATAAATCACAGTTCAAGACAGTCCATTAAAAAAGCCCGCTGCGCGGGCTTTTTTAATGGTACCTAATACCTATATCTCTTAAAACAAACTCGTAAACAAGTTAGGGAACAAGCCTAATACTACCGTTCCGATCAAGCAAATCCATAATACAATTGATGCTCCTGGACTTACTGATATCTTTTCTTCAGTTACTGTTTTCTTTAACAGCATTGCAATTGGCAGACGTAAGTAGTAGTACATACTCACGGTACTCATAAGCACTGCAACTATCAATAACCAACCAAAGCCTGATTGGTACGCACTGGTAAATACCATCAACTTACCAATAAAGCCACCAGTAAGTGGAATACCCGCTAGCGATAACATTGCTACAGTACCAACTAAAGCTAGGAATGGGTTAGTCTTTCCTACACCATGGAATATCTCGAAATCGTCGCGTTCGTGGTGTTGCTCTACAACATGCTGCACTGCAAAGGCAGCAATAGTAGCAAAGGTATAAGCCGCTGAATAATACAGAATCGCTTCCTGACTAAAGCTATTCATGGCTACAATAGCAATAAGCATATAACCTGCGTGGCTAATGCTTGAATAGGCCATCGTACGCTTAAAGCTGGTTTGGGTAATCGCAATCAGGTTACCGATAAGTAAAGTAACCACAGCAATTACAGCAAGTGCTATTGACCAAGTAGGTACAATAGGACCGAAGCCGCTAGAAAGTAAACGGTAAATAGCAGCGAAACCTGCGGTTTTCACTACTGTACTCATAAAGGCAGTGAATAAGGTTGGCGCACCTTGGTACACATCTGGAGTCCAGAAGTGGAAAGGGGCAGCACTTACTTTAAACAACATACCAACTAATAGGAAACCTAGACCAAGGATTAACAACGGCGATTGCTCAGCAGCTGAACAAGCTTCCTTAATGCCTGCTAAAGAGAAGGCACCAGTAGCACCATACACTAAAGCTACACCAAATAGTAAGAAGCCAGTAGCGAAAGCACCCATTAAGAAGTACTTCAAGGCAGCTTCATTGCTACGCAAATTGCGCTTTTCAGCACCTGCAAGCACGTACATTGGGATAGAAAGGGTTTCTACTCCAAGGAATAGAATAAGCAGATGGTCGTAACTCACCATCATAATAGCACCTACGGTACTCAACATCAAAATACTGAAGTATTCAGCAGGTTGCGATTGCTTACCTAGGATATACTTATC
>JAIYDB010000048.1 GCA_027487695.1 Cytophagaceae bacterium
GTACTGCCTTCACCGGTGGGAGAGTAGGTTGCCGCCAACTTATAATAAAGCCTTGAACTTACCTTCAGGGCTTTTTTTATGTGATATAGTTAGCGCCGATGGTACTGCTAGTAATGCACTCTGGCGGTGGGATAGTAGGTCGCCGCAGGCTTATAATTTATTACAACCAGGTATCCAATCTAAGCAATAGGTATCTAAAAATTCTTTAAATACCTCATTTACCTCCGTCCATTGAGGTTTGTTAATTCCTTTTTCTTTTAAGTGATTTGAAAATTCTGATTCAGTTTTAAAACCTTTCACTTCCTTAGTTTTTGGATTTATAACAAACCAAGCCTCAAACACTTTATTTAAATTTAAATAAGTGCTATCATTGCTATAAGCAAAAATAAGACCTTGTTTTACGTCTACTTTTCTTACGTTAGCAACTGTTGTATTAAACCATACCTCTTTACTTCGATATCCTAAAGTCCATTCATCTCCTCTGTCTAAAGTTAAAATCTCATAAGGCTTAATTAAAGGAAAACGACTCCAATCGAAACCACTAACCTCAATATAAAATGAGTCTGTATTTGGATTATTATTCCTTGCCTGATCTTGACCCAATCCACAACCCAAAAGGCTCATAGTAAGCAAAATAAATGGTTTCTTTATTATGTTATAATGGTGTTTCATTTTCAACTATAGTTTATATTTTCCCTTCAATTCTTTTAGTGCAGAGAAATTTTAAACACTTTCTTTCAATTACTTTTGGGCATTAAATGTTTGCTTTTCTTTACCTATAGTTTAAAGTATACCTTTTTTTCACAATTAAGATTGAAGCACTATTAACTTTTAAAAAGTGTCGTGAGTTACTTATTTGTCTTAATTGGTATTTTGAATTTTAGATAAGTGTTTTTGCGAAAGGTAAGTTTAGCCTATTTAAAATAGCTTTTTCCCCCTATTCCTCCTCATAATTAAAGGCATCGTTAATTAACTCTACCATCATTTCGTATTCAGCTTTGCTAATTATTTTTTCCCTGAATAACCATTCCATTCTGCCTAGTTCAGTGTCTTTATCGTTCGATTCGTAGATTCTGAAGTACCTATCTTTATAGTTGATTGCCCTGGCTTTGTAAATCTTTTCAACTATTTCATCTCCGCTCGTTTTATTAGGGATATTATCAAAGAAGTACATATAACTTATTGAACCTCCTTGTTCTATTGGAACGCAAACATTCTTTACCATAAAAATCCAATTGCTTAATAAAGCAAAAATGAAAGTACCTATCCCTACTAAATTCGTAATAATTGTGCCGCCATTACTCATTGCCATACTTAGGCACAATACAACAACTATCACCATTGGAATATACCAAAACATATTCATTTGGGTAACGGTTTGAAAGCGCACTTTTTTTCGTTCTGCTATTTCTGTAAAAGTAAAGTATAGTTCGGTACTGTTTTTAAAATCTTTAGAAAAGTAAAAAACTCCCTCATCGTCAATTTTTAAGCCGTAGGTATCGCTTAGGCCTTTCTGGAGAATATCATAGTTCTGTTTTGTGCTCATTGAATGTGGAGTGGGTTTTACTACTTCAAATTTACTGATTTACTTATTTGCTTGTAAACCTGATGGGCATTAAAAATTGAATGATCAGTCCGAACGCAATTACCAACAAACAGCCTATTACATTATACCACAGAAATCCTATCCATTCTACATAGTTAAAACAGTACAATACAACGGCTTCTGAAAGTAGGGCTGCAATAAATACCGCCCATCCTTTAATCTGTTTTACGTAAAAGCCTGCTACGAAAATCCCTAGAATTACTCCATAGAATAGGCTACCTAGTATGTTTACTGCCTGAATAAGGTTATCTACCATCCCGGCAATAAGTGCAAAGCCAATTGCTATTACTCCCCATAGTACGACGAACCATTTACTGGCTACCACAAGCTGTTTATCATTTGCTTCTGGATTTATGCCTCGTTTGTATAGGTCAACCACTGTAGTTCCTGAAAGGGAAATTAGTGCTGCCGATGTGCTACTCATAGCTGCTGAGAACATTACTGCTAATAATAGTCCAACTAATCCTTGAGGTAAATAAGCAAGTATAAACCTGATAAACACATAATCTGTGTCCTTACCCTCACTTTTGGCATTGGCTTGCTTTATTAGGCTTTTGGCAGTAGCTCTTATCTCTTTTTCCTCTTCTTCTTGCTGGGTGATTAGGCTTTTGATTTGAGAAAGCTGACTGCTTTCTGTAGCTAGGGCTTGTTGTAAGGCCTTAATATTTACTTGTTTTGCTTTTTCAAGCACTTGGTAGCTACTATCTAATTTTAACCATTCGGTTTTCAGTGGACTTTCAAGCACTTTCTGTTCTTCTACCTGGTTAAAGTATAAGGGTGGTGTTTGGAACTGATAGAATACAAATACCAGTACCCCTACAAAAAGTATGGCCAATTGCATCGGTATTTTAATGAGTCCGTTCATCATCAGACCTAAACGACTTTGGGTAACCGATTCGCCTCCCAAGTATCTGGCAACCTGACTTTGATCTGTTCCGAAATAAGATAGTTGAAGGAAGAACCCGCCAATTAATCCGCTCCAAATATTATAGCGTGAGGCAAGGTCAAACTTTAGATCAATAGCCTCTAGTTTCCCCAAGTGTTTTGCCAATTGGGTGGCCTGCACAACACCCATACCCTCTGGTAGAAGTTTGACTATGATATAGCCAGCAATGCCCATCCCTATTAGGATGATGAACATCTGCTGTTTATGGGTAACATTTACCGCCTTATTGCCTCCAATTACAGTGTAAACAATTACCAGGGTTCCTATAAATAAAATGGTTGCTTGCAAGGGCCAACCTATCACCGCGCATAACACAATGCTCGGCGCATAGATAGTTACGCCTGTGCTCAAGCCTCTTTGGAGGAGAAATAGCATAGAGGCCAAGGTTCTGGTCTTTACATCGAACCTGTTTTCTAGGTATTCATAAGCGGTAAAAACTTTTAGTTTACTGTAAAGAGGCACCGCTGTAATACTTAGTACAATCATTGCCAAGGGCAGCCCGAAGTAGAATTGTATGAAGCCAATACCATCTGCATAGGCTTGTCCGGGGACACTCAAAAAGGTAATAGCACTGGCTTGGGTAGCCATAATACTCAGACCTACAACCCACCATTTACTCTGACTATCGCCAAGCAAAAAGCTGTTCATACTGCTTTTACCGCTTGTTTTCCAAATGCCGTAACCTACTATAAGGGCAATAGTGCCTAGTAAAACTATCCAATCAATAAGGTGAAGTCCTATGCCGTTATTCATACTTGGGTGAAGGTAGTTATAACTGAAATGGTGGCAAAACTAGGATATACTTTTGAGGACTGTTTTTGCCTACGTTCGAACCTATATTTTATTGTTTGCTTTACAAAGAAAGGACCTTCTCTGGCAGAAAAGGTCCTTGGATAGAGGTGAGTTTATTATTCGATATGGCAATTAAAATTCTAGGATGAAGCCAATTGTAGGTAAAGGTCTTCCAGGGTCGTTGGGAAGTATAACTGGAATAGCATTAGAGCCATCTGCTTGAATTGCGTTGCCGTCAGTAGTAGCGAAACCTGAGTTATCGTCGGTTCTTTTGAAGGCATACCTAGGGAACGATGGTGCAGCAAAGGCCACTACATTCTGAATATCTAAGAACAAATCAAGGGTTACCCTTTTGAAGTTGTACTTCTTATCAACCCTAATATCTAGCTGATTAAAGCTGGCCAAGCGTTGGCTATTTAATTGAGAGAAGTTGAGTACCCCTGTACCTGTACTTAAATAATTCAAACGACTGGCAGTTTCATCAAATGGGGTGAATGGAGCACCTCCAGCAAAGCGATATTTCAATCCTAATTCCCAATTGCGTTTCAGTTTATAACCAAATAAGGCTGAAATTAAATGTCTGTTATCCCAAGCAGATGCCACATATTTGCCATCTAGTCCTGAAAACTCGCTTCTAACAAACGTATAACTAAATACTGCAAAAAGATTTTTAACGAGTTTCTGTTGGAAGTAAAATTCAAATCCATAAGTACGTCCCTTACCATTACTGATCAAAGCCTCATTTCCAATAGCACCAAAATCGCCTCCTTGGTTGGCAAGTGAAATGCCATCGCGCACACTTACAGGGTAGTTGCCATATACTTTATAGAAACCTTCTAGGGTGAATCGGGTACTTAGGGCTGGTGAATATTCTAAACCTGCCACATAGTGGGTACTTCTAATATACTCTGCGCTCTTATTCAAATAATTACCTGAAGAATCTTTAAAGCTTAGTGCTGTATAGATTGGTAGTTTGTAGTAAGTTCCTACAGAACCACTTACTGTCCATTTGTCATTTAATAAGTAAGAAGCTGAAACTCTTGGTGAAAGGGTTTTGCCTGCGTTATTACCTGAATTGGTAAAGTTATTCATATCGGTTCTTAGCCCCGCGGAAACCGATAAACGGTTATTTAAGAACGATTTACCTACTTGTCCAAATGCACCATAGCGAACCATTGAAAGGTCGGTATTGAAGTTAATGGTTGCCCCAGGCTGAAGCTGTACGCCGTTGGAGTCGGTAATCGGTTTTCTGAATTTATTGAATAAGCTATTGGTAATGTTCACCTGTTGGGTAACTATACCATAGCTTACTTTCCAACCCCCAAAAAATTGGGTAATATCTGCCCTTAGCTTGTTTTCCGTTTCGTTGCTTCTTCCTCTGAGCAAACGGGCACTTTCGTCGTTAAATCGCTTGTCTTCAAACCTATCTAGGTTATTCTGGAAGCTGTTTCTGCTTAGGGCTACATTCAATACGCCATTTTTTAATGAATGCTTTAAACTTACCCCAGCAGTATAATTCCATTGTTCAATAAAGGGCTGACTGCGGGCTATATACTCTGCATCGGCAGATGGATTTTTAGGTTCGGCGAAGGCAAACTCATCAATAGCTCCAACACCTATTACTGAAATTGAGGTTTTGTTGGTGAACCTGTGGGTAACCTTGGTTTGAAAGTCCCAGTAATTAGGTCTGATTGGTAAACCAATTAATTCAAAAAGTAATTGCAAATAACTTCTTCTGGCAGAAGCTAAGAAGGTGGTTTTCTTATTGATAGGTCCTTCGGTGGTTACGGCTAATTCAGTTCCGCTCAATCTTACGTTACCTTGAATCCTTTCTTTACTTCCTTCCTTCTGTTTGAATTGAAATACCGATGCCAAGGCATTATCGTACTTTGCCTCAAAAGCTGATGAACTCAAGGTTACATCTTCAATAAAGCTTACGTTCAGAATACCTACTGGTCCGCCAGCGCTACCTTGTGTGCTAAAGTGGTTGATTACAGGGATTTCTATACCATCTAAATAATAAACGTTTTCATTGGGTGCGCCTCCTCTAATTACAATATCGTTCCTAAAGCCTCCTACAGAACCGGCAGTACCGCCTACACCTGGCAATACTTGAATTACACGGCTTATATCAAAGTTACCCCCAGGATTAGATTTAATTTCTTCAGCTCCTAAGCTTTGGATACTTAAAGGGGTTTCTATCTTAGCAACGCTTGCCCTTTTTTGCTTATTATCTGTACATGTTACTACATCGGTGATTATTTCAGCTTCGCTCAAAACAACCGATACTTCATTCACGTTCCCTGATGTAAGTACTATATTGTACTTCACAAGCAGGGTATAACCCACCATAGAAAATTTAATATTATAAGTACCTGGTTTAGTGGCAACCCTATAATTACCATCAATATCGGAGGTAGTACCTACCAAAGGTTCAGTTCCTAATATCTGAACAATGGCAAATGGTATAGGTTCTTGTGTTTTGGCATCTCGAATTGTTCCTCGTAAAATACCGCTTTCATTTTGTGACCAAAGTAGTAATGGTAGGCTAAATAGGAAATTAAATAAAAGTAGTTGTTTGAGCATAATGGGTGTTTAAAGTAATTAGTGCATTCTTCTAAAAACTATAAATTGTCATTTTGTTCGAGTCTACCAGTAAGAACATATTAGTAGCCATTAGATTACAGCTGTTTAAATGGTTGTAATACCGCTTACTACTTTCTTTTTTTATAAATGAAAGTAGCAAGGAAAGCCTCCTGCAAACTGGAATTTTAGTTTTAAATCAGCAATTCAATAGCTTTGGGGTTAATTGCGTTATAAAGTGACTATGAAGGTGAAATTTGGTTTAGGGCTTTTACTGCTATTTTTTGTAGTAAGTAACCTCTTTGCCCAATCCAAAACCAAGTTAGTACCAGTTTTGGTTCCTGCTAAAACGGTGATAGTGAATAGCATAAACCATCGATATCTGTTTGCTGGAACTACTAGGTTGGCGTACCCAATCCAATTACCTCCCTATACGCGTGGTTGGTACTATAGATTGGTAGTAGAACCGAGAGATGCCCAAGCTGCTAGAACTCAAGATTTGCTTTCTTCCTTAATGCCTGTGTTAAGTACTAATCCTTATTCTTTGGCAACGGGTGCAGCTCTCAAATTCTTAGCTCCTTTGCCGAGAACCGAAAGTTGCGATTTCTTTATCTTTAATAAAGAAGCAGATAAAACTTCGTTTGAAACCTTTTCAGATAACTTCAATACTCGGCATAAGGACCTAAACATTCAAAGTGGTTATGGTTATTTCGATTACCGAAAGCCTGAAAACTTTTGGGTAGGCATTAGAAATAACAACCAAATGCAGGGGCTTAAAGTAAGCTTAGAGGTAGTGGCTTTGGTGGGCTGGTCTGAAGCTAATATCAAGCAATTGCAAAGTCAGATTAAAGTGCAGCCTTTTGAGTTAAAGAACGGCGTTTGGTTAGATGATAGCCAAAGTCTGCTTTTTATTGGCGAGGAAACTTTACTGCAACTCATTAAAAAATATACACCCGATGAAGTGCTTACTCTTTCAGAAATTGAAAGAAGAGATTTGATTAACCTTACCATTGAAGCCATAGGCAATACCGAGTTCAGTAAAGTTCCAGAAACTGAAACTAAATGATAATTGTCGTTTTTAATTTCTTGATTTACAGCTTGTTGGCTGTAATTTCTAGCTTAATAAGAAAAAAATATTAAAGCGGGTTTTGCCGCCTAATGCCATCGCATAAAACTGCAGTGGCCATAGCTACATTTAGGCTTTCAGCCTCCCCAAACCGAGGGATAGTAAGCTTGTTTTCGCATAGTTCAAGAACCTCGGTACTTAAGCCGTTGCTTTCATTGCCCATCACTAAAATACCACCTTGTGGGAATTGGATTTGGTGGGCATTGGTACCCTCCATAATAGCAGCAAACTTTGGCGTATTTTGCTTGGCTAACCAATTAGGTAAATCCGTATAATAAATATCGGTGCGGGTATAAGAACCCATTGAAGCGGCTATCACTTTCGGGTTATAGCACTCCGTTGTAGAAATAGAACAAACTATTTTTTTAATTCCGTACCAATCAGCCAAGCGAATAATCGTGCCTAAATTACCAGGATCGCGCACTTGGTCAAGTGCTATAACCCATTCGTTTTCTAAAGCCTTAAGTCCCTTATTTTCTTTACTTACCGCTACCGCAATGGCAGCTTCATTCGTTTCAAAAGTGCCTAATCGGGCTAGTTGGTCGGGTTCAGCCTCCAAAACTTCCATACGTCTTTGCCCTAGCAGCAATTGGTATTTTTCATAAAATTGTGCCGTAACTACAACCGTTTCAACTTTAAAGTTACTCTGTAAAAGTTCGACTACATTCTTCTCTCCCTCCACTAAAAAGCAGCCGCTTTTCAATCGCTGTTTTTTGTTTTGTAAAGAAATGATGTATTTTGACTTATTGTTTGAAAGCAATTGCAGCATTGCAGAAGTTAGATAGAAATAAAAACGTTCACAAAAGTAAGCGCATAAGTCGTTTTCTGTACCATTTTATTGGTATGGTGGCTTTGGTGGTTTCGTTTAGTTCCTGTGTAAGTCCCCTTTTTTATGGAAAGGATAAGTATCTGCTTCAAAAAAATAAGGTAAAAGGAAACAAGGAACTCAAAAACGATGAGCTTGACGGACTTGTAAAACAACGCCCAAATAGAAAGGTATTGGGTACTACGCCTTATGCCTATGCCTATATCCTCGGAAAGAAATCGTGGGATAGCGCGGGTATCGTTCGGAAAATTGAAGAAACCGTAGAAAAGTACGACCGTGAAATTGCGGTAGTCATCAACAACCCTACGGGTAATTATAGAAAAGATTCTTTGCGACAAGTAAAACTAGAAAAGCGCAAAGAACGTAAATTGAATAAGCTAAATAAACGCCGTTCAGAAGGTAATTTCTGGATGCGGGTTATCGGTGAAAAGCCCGCCTACTTTGATTCTTCCCAAGCGGTAGCTTCGAAGATTGAATTGGAGAAATACTATTACCAACACGGTTTCTTTAGTGCCAAAGTCCAAGTGAAGACCGATACCATTAGGGTAAACCAAATCAATACAACCTATACAGTTACTGAAGGCAAACGTCGATTTTTCAGATATATCAAATACGCTTGTACAGATTCGCTTATTTATAATCTTCTTCAAAGAACTGCAGGAAGTTCTACCATTAAAACAGGTACCCCGTTTGATTTAGCCATTGAAGAAGCCGAAAGAGGAAGGATAGAATTACTGATTAAGAACAATGGATATATAGCTTTTTCACGTTCTTATATAGTAATAGACAACGATACTGCCGATGAAGCAGGACAGACCGATGTGCTCATTTCTGTAATTGTGCCCGCAGAAAAACCTTTCAAGCAATACAAAATAGGCAAGGTTACTCTTATACTAAAAGAAGCGGAAGAAGGCTTTAAAAAGCGCGATTCAGCTAGTTATAGCAACATCCTGTTTATAAGTGAAAGGCGGTATAACTGGCGTATTTTGGCAGCAAAACTACTCTTAAAGCCAGGCGATATATACCAACAAGATCGTTTTAACAATGCCCAAACTGCCCTAAACAGTATGGATATGTTCCGCTTTGTTAACGTGCGCCTAGATACTGCGGGGAAAGACGAGGTTGATTTATATTACGAAACCACCCGTTTGCCGCGCTATCAGATTTCAGATGAAATAGGAATATTAGTATCGGCAGGGGCACCTGGTCCATTTGCCAATGCTTCATTCAGAACAAGGAATTTCTTTAACAACTGGAGTAACTTTGAAGTAAGTGCCCGCTTTTCACAGGAAGGACAAATTTCTGTGTTCTTGCCCGATTCTATTTACCGTGCTTCTGAATTTGGTGGTACAATGTCGTTATTCTTTCCGCAATTGCTTATCCCGGGCAGAAGTGAATATTTCTATTCTAAAATAAATCCAAGAACTAGAATTACGATTGGTTACACCAATTCCCGCCGACCAGAATATGGGCGTAGGTTGTTCAGAACCAGTTTTACTTATGGTATAAAATCTACGCCTACCAGCTATATTGAATTTTCACCTTTAGATGCTACGGTAGGTTTTACGCCTTATATCAATCCTATTTTTCAAACGCAATTAGAGCAATTCCAACAATCGCTAAGGCAATCGTTTAACAACTTTTTCATTAGCAACGTAAATGCAAACTATACCTTTAGTAAAGGGCAGTTAAATAGCCAAAACAAATACACTTATTACAGACTATTACCAGAAGTTGGTGGGTTGTTAGGGTCGTTCTTATCGCGTTCCAATGGCAATAATCCAGACTCTATTGGTAGTTTAAAAGTATTCAAATACTGGCGGGCCTTTACTGAATTTAGGAAAAACTATCCTGTTGGTGCTTTTGCAGCCATTGCATACAGGTTGCAAGCAGGGGTGGCTGGTCCACTTGGTAATACACAAACCTTGCCTTGGGAAAAGTTCTTCTTTGCAGGTGGTACCAACAGTTTAAGGGCTTGGCCACCTCGCCGCCTTGGACCAGGAAGTTACAAGGCTGCCGAGGGCGAAAATCAGTTTCAGTTTGAGCGACCAGGCGAAATACTCTTAGAGGCGAACATAGAATTAAGGCAAAAGCTATTCAAGTTTTTAGAGGGTGCTTTGTTTATTGATGCAGGTAACGTTTGGAATAGGAAAAGTGGAATTGAACAAGTAGGTTCTGACTTTCAATTTGATAGATTTTATAAAGAAATAGCAGTAGGCACTGGTTTCGGGGTTAGGCTAAACTTTAGCTTCTTTATTCTTAGGTTAGATTTTGGCGTTCGTGTGTACGATCCATCAGAAGCGGAAGGCAACAGATACGTACTACCAAAACAATACAAAAACGTGGTAGCAAACTTTGGGGTAGGGTATCCGTTCTAAACCCAATTCAGAGGCTTTGGGAAACTGTTTAAGCAGTTTCAATGTTGTAACGTAAATATTGCCCATTTGCCTAAAACTAATTTAGTACCTTTGCTGCGCACATGAGCAACTACCCTCACTTACACAAAATGAAAAAGTCAATCTTAATGGTTGCCCTATTATTAATAGGCACCTTTGCAATGGCACAACCTGCTATTGTTATTCCACAGCCATCACCGCTATCTAAAGTAGAACAGCGTGTTGGTATTACCGATATTAGTCTTTCTTACAGCCGTCCAGGTTTGAAGGGACGTAAAATTTTTGGCGATTTAATAGCCTTCAATGAAATCTGGCGTTTTGGTGCTAATTCACCAACTGCCATTAAGTTTTCAGATTCTGTAAAAGTAGGTGGAACAACCCTAGCTGCTGGCGAATATGCTATCTATGCTATTCCTGGTCAGACCGAGTGGACTATCCTTTTCGGTAAAAATCCTAAAGTTGCCGCTGGCGATTTCAAACAAGAAGAAGCCGCTGCTAAAATCGTAGTAAAGGCAGAAGCATTGCCAATGAACGTGGAAACATTCACTTTTGTATTTGCCAACCTTACTACTTCATCGGCAGATTTAACGATGATGTGGGAGAAAACGCAAGTGCGTATCCCAATCTCTGTTGATTTCGACAAGAAAGTAATGGCAAATATTAACAAAGTATTGAACGATGTTAATCCGTATTGGGCAGCTGCTAACTACTACTACGACAACAATAAAGATTTGAACCAAGCTTTAATTTGGGCCGATAAGTATATTGAAAAGAACAGCTACTACTGGACTTTACACCTTAAAGCTAAAATTTTACGCAAGCTGAACAAGAACAAAGAAGCTATTGCCGTAGCTGAAAAGAGCCTTGCGCTTGCAAAAGCCGATGGCGATAGAGCTTACGTAATGAATAACGAAAAGCTAATTGCAGAAGCTAAAGCAGCTAAGTAATTACTTGGTAACAAATATAGAAGGGGTGCTGTTGTACAAACGGCATCCCTTCATTCGTTTAAAGAAAAGCCTTATTACCTTAGTGCCATAATTGATTGGATAATGAAATACCCACAACTCTCGAAAAAGCTGCATTTTATTCTTTTTACATTTTTATGCTTACCATTTTGGGCTCTTGGGCAAACCCCAGCTTCGTATGATGCGGCGGATATAGCAACAATACTTAACAAGTTACCTGTAAGTGGAACAGTGCTTTATGTAGCCGCTCACCCTGACGATGAAAATACCCGTTTGATTGCTTACTTAGCACAAGAAAAAGGCTTACAAGTTTATTACTTAAGTCTAACACGTGGCGATGGGGGGCAGAATTTGATTGGTAATGAATTGGGCGATGGACTTGGGGTAATCAGAACACAAGAACTTTTAGCATCCCGCAGAATTGATGGCGGAAACCAGCTTTTTACCAGAGCAAGAGATTTTGGTTTCAGTAAAAATCCGGAGGAAACCTTTAATATTTGGGACCGTAGAATAGTATTACGCGATGTGGTTAAGATTATCAGAGATATTCAGCCTGATGTTATTCTAACTCGTTTTTCACCAGATCCTGCCCCTACTCACGGTCACCATACAGCCAGCGCAATCTTAGCTAGAGAGGCATTTCGAGTAGCCGCAACCGATTCATTTGATGTGGATATGCAAGCGTTTAATCAAACGCCTTGGCAAGCCAAAAGGGTATATTGGAACATCAGCAGTTTCTTTTTTCAGGGTAGGGAAAATGAGTTTAACGCTAACAACTATCTAAAAATTGATATTGGAACCTACAATCCTGTCAGAGGGAAAGGCTATCAGGAAATTGCATCGGATAGCAGATCACAGCATAAAAGTCAGGGCTTTGGGACCGCAACCAGCCGTGGCAGTTCTATTGAATACTTCCAGTTTTTAGGTGGTGATAGCGCAAAGACCGATGTTTTAGAAGGCATCAATTGGTCAGTAAAACGTTTACCAAGAGGCGAAGCTTTAGAACTATTGCTACAAAAAGCTAAGGCAGAGTATAACCCAAATAATCCTAGTGCCATTACCAATATCTTGATTGATGCTTACCAAGTTCTATTGGGTGAAATGAAAAATATGTCTGCATCACAAAAGCATTTGTTTGAAGTAAAGAAAAGACAAATAGAACAAGCTCTTGTTGCCGTAAATGGTATAAGGGTTGAGTTGGTAAACAGCACCCAAGTAGTAGAAATTGGGGAAAAACTAAACCTTACCGCTGAAATAGTAAAGCGTAGTAAAGTGCCAGTTCAAATATCGAATATGTATGGGATGTCGTTCGATACTACTTTCACGAATGTCTTGCTGCCAGATTTTGAGCCATTGAAATTGAAGCTGAAGCAAGTAAGAATGATGAACGATATCAGTTCACCTTATTGGTTGTATAAGCGAGGCAAAGTAGGTGTTTTTGAATTTGGCGATATACCAGAATACCGACAAAACGAACCAGAAAATATCCCTTCTCAATTGAAGGTAACCATTAAAATAGGCAGCCCTGAGAAGAACTGTAAGTTTGTGCTGCCTATGCCAATTACCTACAAAATGGTTGATCCTGTGAAAGGAGAATTGTACCATCCTTTGGAAGTAGTGCCGTCTCTTTCGTTAAAATTTCAAGAGTCAATCATTTTACTTTCTGGAAATAAGCCAGTTACTACCCAAGTTTGGTTAGAAGCTAATGGCAAAGAAGTAATGCCAGGCAAACTATCGCTTTTTGGAGCAAGAGGGGTAAAGATTACCCCATCAGAAATTGCCTACCCTAAAATGAAGGTTGGCGAAAAGAAGTATTTCAGTTTCACCATTCAAGCTAGTAGTGCCACCTTGCCGGAGTACATTGAAGTAAGTGCCATTGATAGCTTTAACACTACCTATACTCGTGGCATTCAGCGAATAAGGTATGACCATATCCCTAACCAGATTTTATTGCCTGAGGTATCGTTAAAAGCGGTGCCAATCAATCTTGAAATTGCAGGTAAAGAGGTAGGCTATATTATGGGTGCGGGCGACGATGTTCCTGAAGCTATTCGTAGAATGGGTTACAAGGTAACTGAGTTAAAAGAAACCGATATTCAGTTTGCTTCTCTCAAAAAGTTTGATGCAGTAGTTATTGGTATAAGAGCCTACAATACCCATCCTTGGTTGTTTGCCAAAAAGCCTGAACTGAAAAAGTTTATGGAAAATGGCGGCAATGTAATTGTGCAATACAATACGGCTAACTTCCTGAGCGGTGGTCTATCGGCAATGGATAGTGTAGGTATTTATCCAATGAAAGTAGGCAGAGATAGGGTTACTGTGGAAAATGCACCAGTAACTATTTTGGCTCCAAAGCATCCAGCATTGAACTATCCAAATGTAATCACTGAAGCCGATTTCAAATATTGGGTTCAGGAAAGAGGACTCTACTACCCTAGCGAATGGAATAGTAAATACACTGCCCTTATTTCAATGGCCGACCCTAACGAACCCAAACAAGATGGTGCCATCTTGGTAGCTAAAGTGGGCAAAGGAAACTATATTTATACAGGCATTAGCTTCTTTAGGCAATTGCCTGCTGGTGTGCCAGGAGCCTTCCGATTGTTTGCTAACCTACTAAGTTTAGGAAAGCAAAAAACGAAGTAAATTCTAATCTGTAATTCCTCATGAAAGCAAATTCAACTCCCGAAAATTCAGATAAACCGCCCTTGTTTAACTCTTGGGAGGGTTGGTATGTATTGCAGGTAGTTGTTCTTGTGGTCATTATAGGGTTACTTTGGTGGGGCAGCAACTAAGTTGTAGGCTTTAACTATTGAGTTAAAACCTTAAAAATTTGCTCATAACCACAATATACTAAGAAAGCCTTACCATCTATTTCATTACCTTGCGCTATGCAAATAGGCAATAATACCAGCCGTTTCTTGCAAGAAAGCGAGCCCACCTTCTATAAAGAAAGTGAGCTAAAGCCAGGGCAAATGTTAATTAACATTGGTCCGCAGCACCCTTCTACCCACGGGGTATTGCGTCTAGAAGTATTGTTGGAAGGCGAGGTAGTAATTGATGTAATTCCGCACGTTGGTTATTTGCATAGGTGTTTTGAAAAGCACGCTGAAAAGCTACCCTTTAACCAAACCATTCCCTTTACTGATAGACTAGATTACCTAGCCGCCATGAATAATGAGTTGGCTTGGGCTATTGGGGTTGAGCAAATGATGGGCATTACCGATGTGCATAAAAGGGTAGAGTACATTAGGGTATTAATGGCGGAACTTAACCGCATAGCTTCTCACTTTATAGCCATTGGTACCTATGGTATTGATATTGGTGCTTTTACTCCCTTCCTTTGGTTAATGCAAGACCGTGAACACTTACAACGCTTGTTAGAGTGGGTGAGTGGTGCCAGAATGCTCTATAATTATATATGGGTGGGTGGTTTATTCTACGATTTGCCTATTGGCTTTGAAGATAAGTGCCTAGAGTTTTGCCGTTACCTAGCCCCAAGGTTAGAAGAGTGCGACCGTATATTATTGGAAAGCAAAATCTTTAAGCAACGTACCGCCAATGTTGGAGTGTTGCCTTTGGAAATGGCACTAGATTACGG
This sequence comes from Cytophagaceae bacterium, assembly GCA_027487695.1. Classification (GTDB taxonomy): domain Bacteria; phylum Bacteroidota; class Bacteroidia; order Cytophagales; family Flexibacteraceae; genus JAIYDB01. Next base: position 14,842 of record JAIYDB010000048.1, read on the forward strand.
TGTTACAGGACCTATGCTCAGGGCAAGCGGATTGGCCTATGACCTAAGAAGAGTTGATGGCTATTCTGTTTATCCTGAATTAGACTTTGATATACCGATTGGTAAAGGCGAGGCTGGTACCCTAGGCGATTGTTGGGACCGTACTTGGGTACGTTTGCAAGAATGCAGGGAGTCCCTTAAAATTGCTATACAGTGCTTACACCAACTTACGGGAAAATACAAAAGAACGACAGACTTTAATCCTCAGGAATTCGTTCCAAAGAAAATACGTCCATCAGCACAAGAACTATATGCAAGAGCTGAAAACCCGAAAGGTGAACTTGGCTTTTACTTTATAGCCGATGGTAAATCAGATATACCCTTCCGAGTAAAAGCCCGAGGACCAAGCTTCGTAAATCTGGCAGTTTTACCAGAGATTGCCAAAGGTGGTTATATAGCCGATTTGGTTGCCTGCATTGGTTCTTTAGATTTAGTAATGGGCGAAGTTGACCGTTAAACCTACCATAAAAGTGTTTTTTATATATGATTACGTTAACATTATTTGATACCACAGAAAGTAGGCTAAACCTGATGCCACTTACGCTCACAAGACCTGTGGCCGATTTAAGAGTGGGTATTTTTACCCTTGCTGAAAAGTGGCAACATAGGTTCGGAGCCAAAGTAGGCTATATTACAAAAGGCTATTTACAAGCACTTTATCCGTTGCCTACTACAGAAACACATTTGTTAGTTGATGGTAGGGTAATTGCCAATAATGAACTTTGGGAAGCCTTAATTGCCTTAAAGCCAGGACAAAAACTGGTGCAGGAACTTGAAATAATTGGTGCAAACTTAGATACCCCACCTGCGCAATTAGAAGATTTGAATAATGCCTTATTGCATTTGGAACCAGTATATTTTGAAGGTAATGTGCAATTTGTCTGTTTTCCTTGGGATATTTTTGGTTTAAATGCACAAGAGATTAGAGCGGATTTTGAGTTGTTGCCTAAGCTTTATACCAATATTGGTGTTAATGATGTACATACTAAAACGTATAACGATAGCCAGATATTCGTTGCCCCTGGTGCTAAGATAAGAGCTGCCATTTTAAATGCTGAAGATGGCCCTATTTTCATAGGTCCAGATGCGGAGGTACAAGAAGGCAGTGCTATTAAAGGTCCGTTTGCATTGTGCGAACACGCAGTAGTAAATATGGGTGCCAAAATGCGTGGCGATACTACCGTAGGTCCTTATTCAAAAGTAGGTGGTGAAATAAGTAACTCCGTAATTTGGGGATATAGCAATAAAGGGCACGATGGTTTTATGGGTAATACCGTACTTGGCCAATGGTGCAACTTGGGTGCTGATACCAGTACCTCAAACTTGAAAAATAATTACAGCAACGTTAAGATTTACAATTACGGTAAAGGTCAGCAGGTAGATACAGGTCAGCAGTTTTGCGGATTGATTATGGGCGATCATTCCAAGGCTGGTATCAATACCATGTTCAATACGGGTACTGTAGTTGGTGTTGGCGTGAATGTGTACGGTGGTGGTTTTCCAGATAAGTTTATTAGTAGCTATTCTTGGGGTGGACCAGATTCTGAATATACCAGATATCGTTTTGCCGATTTTCTGAAAACAGCCAAGGCTGTTATGGGCAGAAGAAAAATAGAGGTAAGTGCCGATTATGAAAAAATGCTTCGTTACTTATCAGAGGCCGACGATTTAAAAAGTTTAGCTTAATTTGCTGAACAAGTACACTTAAAAATGAAGCTGAGCTAATAAATAGTTCGGCTTTTTTTGTGTGGCTGGTTTTTCGTTTGGCTTTTGACATAAAGCAAAAAACGCCCAATTGCTTGGGCGTTTTCTGTTATGGGGTAAGTTATTAATTATAAAATAACTTCAGTTACCTGACCCGCACCTACGGTACGACCACCTTCACGCATTGCGAAACGAAGACCTTTATCCATTGCTACTGCGTTGATTAGTTCAACAGTAATGGTTAAGTTATCGCCAGGCATTACCGCTTGTACGCCTTCTGGTAAAGTAATTTCACCAGTTACGTCAGTAGTACGCATGTAGAATTGAGGACGGTATTTGTTTTTGAATGGAGTGTGACGACCACCTTCTTCTTTGCTCAAGATATAAACCTCAGCTTGGAATTTAGTGTGAGGCTTCACAGAACCTGGCTTGCAAATAACCATACCACGACGGATAGCTTCTTTGTCAATACCACGTAGTAATAGACCTACGTTATCGCCAGCTTCACCTCTGTCAAGAATCTTACGGAACATTTCTACCCCTGTAACAACTGACTTTAATGATTCGCCGAAACCGATGATATCTACTGCTTCACCAGAGTTGATAACACCACGCTCGATACGACCAGTAGCAACAGTACCACGACCTGTGATCGAGAATACGTCTTCAACTGGCATAAGGAAAGGCTTATCAGTTTCACGTGGAGGCAATGGAATGAAGCTATCAACTGCAGCCATTAACTCTTCGATAGTAGCAACCCAAGAAGGCTCGCCATTCAAACCACCTAGGGCAGAACCACGAATAACTGGGATGTTATCGCCATCGTAAGCATATTTTGAAAGAAGTTCACGAACTTCCATTTCAACTAGATCTAATAATTCAGGATCATCAACAAGGTCAACCTTGTTCATGAACACTACTAACTGAGGTACACCTACCTGACGAGCCAAAAGGATGTGCTCGCGAGTTTGAGGCATAGGACCATCAGTTGAAGCAACTACAAGGATAGCACCGTCCATTTGGGCAGCACCAGTTACCATGTTCTTCACGTAATCGGCGTGACCTGGACAGTCAACGTGCGCGTAGTGACGATTTTCAGTTGCGTACTCTACGTGAGCAGTGTTAATGGTGATACCACGCTCTTTTTCTTCTGGAGCATTATCGATAGAAGAAAAATCACGCTTTTCTGAAAGGCCTTTGTTAGCCAATACCATGGTGATTGCTGCCGTAAGAGTGGTTTTACCGTGGTCAACGTGACCAATTGTACCAATGTTGACGTGCGGCTTGGAACGGTCAAAATTTTCTTTAGCCATATTAAATAGAGAATTCTCTGGGTTTAAATTATTTGAAATACTTTTTGGTCTGCGTTGCCATTCAGTACTAAAAGGCCAAACCATAAGGAAAAACTCCCAATAATTTGTCCCCGCTGGCCGAATAACTAGAGCCTTTGAACAGAATTGAACTGTCGACCTCTTCCTTACCAAGGAAGTGCTCTACCACTGAGCTACAAAGGCAATTGCGGATGCAAAAATACAGAATTTTATGTATGAATGCAAACCACTTAAAATTAAGAGCGGGAGACGAGGCTCGAACCCGCGACCTACAGCTTGGAAGGCTGTCGCTCTACCAACTGAGCTACTCCCGCTTATTTTTATTCTTACAACAAATTCCCTGCCGATAGTATCAGCAGGTACATTGTTATAGTGGGAGATGGTGGATTCGAACCACCGAAGTCGTGCGACAACAGATTTACAGTCTGTCCCATTTGGCCACTCTGGTAATCTCCCGTTGTTATTTACTTTTTCTTTTTTCAAAGAACCAATTGCCACTCCTTGGAATTGGGATTGCAAAAGTAGTGGAAAGTTTTGAATAGAACAATAGAAATACCTGAAAAAAGATAAAATTAAATTTCATCAAGTTCCATAGCCTTGTCTTTCAAGGCTTCGTAGGTTTTGCACCATTGTTTAATCTCGCAACTTGGGCATTTGGGCTTTCTGGCAAGGCATACATACCTACCATGTAATATAAGCCAATGATGTGCTTTGGGAATAATGGCTTTAGGTAGGTACTTATATAATGTCTTTTCAACGGCAAGTGGCGTATTGGCTGTACCACTTACTAATCCAATTCTTCTGCTTACTCTATATACGTGAGTATCGACAGCCATAGTTGGCTGGTTATATATTACTGATAGTATTACGTTAGCCGTTTTTCTGCCAACTCCTGGCAGTTGTATGAGTTCTTCAAGAGTACCTGGTACTTCGCTATTGAATTTTTCCACCAACATTTTGCCAAGTCCAATCAGGTGTTTGGTTTTATTGTTGGGGTAGCTAATAGAACTGATATATGGAAAAAGCACATCAAAATTGGTGTTAGCTAAACTTTCAGGATCAGGAAAGAACTCGAATAGGGTTGGGGTTACCATATTCACACGCTTATCTGTACACTGAGCCGATAGCGTAACAGCAACAATTAACTCAAATGGATTGCTGTAATGAAGCTCCGTTTCCACTTCTGGGTGGTTGGCAGAAAAGTAATCTAGTATTGCCTTATAGCGTTGAGGGCGAAGCATATCTGAATAATGTAATAGGGTACTGGAATATAACAATTAGCACCAATAGGGGTTCGAGTTTTGAGCCTTAATTTGGCAATTCATTACATTGAATTAACATTAGTAGCTAAAAAAAGCGGTACTTTTGTTTCCAAATTAGGTGTGATTACCTAAGTAAACAAAAATTATAAAACAATGAAAAAGGTATTTTTGGCTTTGTTTGCATTTGCAATAGCCATTGTAGCCCAAGCGCAGCAGCCTATTGCCACCGTTCGTGGGTTAGCAGCTGGTGCAACAGCAACTGTTAGAGGTGTAGTAACTGCCACTAATGTCGGTGGCGATAGAATTGGTTTTATTACTGATGCAACTGGTGGAATTGGTTTATTTTCTGATTCAGTTAGAACCTTTACTGCTGGCGATAGCATTACTGTTACAGGTACTATTGCTATTTTTAATTGCCAAGTTCAAATTAGGGATTTTACTTCTATTGTACGTCATGGCAGAGGTACTTTGCCCGCTGTAAGAGTATTCACTAGAGCAAACATTGCTCAGGCTTTTAGCCTTGATAACTTTGGTTTCATCATAAGAATTGATTCTGTTGATGCAGCCTTTTTAGGAAGTGCAACTACAGCTGCAACTGGCAACTGGGCAACTGGCAATTACAGTATAAATGCTGCAGGAAGTACCAATCAATTCCGTATAAATGCATCAGCTAGCTTAGCTGGAAGTCCAATCCCTACTGGTTCATTTACTTTGGCTGGTGTTATAGCCAGATTTGTAGGTGGTAATCCTACTGATTGTTCTGGACCTAACGGCTACCAATTATTAGTTCGTAATTTCCGTGATGTTAACAATGGTGTTATCACTCCAGGTCCTGGTGGTGTTTTCCCAATTGCAAGTGCTCGTTTACTAAATGCTGGCGATAGCATTACAGTAACTGGTACTGTTACTATGGGTTCTGAAGGTGGCTCTACTCGTTTTATTGTAGATAGAACTGGTGGTTTAGGTGTATTTGCTAATACTGCCTTGGTTCCTCCGTTTAACTATGCAGTAGGCGATAGTGTTCGTATTCGTGGCGTATTAGGTTATTTCCATTGCTTACCTCAAGTTACTGGAATTACTAGCCATAGCCTTATTGCTGCAGGCAGACCTGTACCAACATTAAGGGTAAACGCTTTTGGTGTTGCAGGTGCTTTTAATATTAATAACCTTGGTAAGGTTATTCAAATAGATAACATTAATTACTTTACAAGGGCTTCTGCAACCGCGGATACTTTCCGTACTGCTTTCCCCGCAATTACTGGTTCAGGAATTAACCTACGTGTGAATGGTACTTTAGGTGCTGAAATCAGAGTTACAACAAACAGTGCTTTAGCCGAAACAGCTTTCCCAACTGGTCCTTTCAGCGTTCGTGGTGTATTAAGTAACTTTATTTTCCAAACACCTCCTTCAAGTACTTCTACTTGTGATATCACAAGAGGTTGGCAGTTATTGCCTCGTAATGCTGCTGATGTATTTACATCACCTGTTGATCCTGTTAACTATATCACTATTGCTGCTGCAAAAGCGCGCAATATTGGCGATACTGTAACTGTTCGAGGTGTTGTTTCTATGGGAGTTATGGGTGGCAATACTCGTTATATGTACGATGCTACCGCAGGTATTGGTTTATTTACTCCTGCTGCTGCTAACTTCAATTATAGTGTTGGGGATAGCATTGAAGTACGTGGTTTAGTTGGTTCCTTTGAGTGTTTATTGCAAATTGGTACAGTATTGAATCATACTTTAATTGTTCCAAACGTACCAATTAGAATACTACAGTATGATGCAGCTGGTATGGCTTTCGCTTACACCGAAGCCAATGTGGGCAGAATTGTTCGTATTACTGGTCTGACTTCGGTTACTACTGTTCAAGGTGATGCAATTACCTCTTTTGCGGTTTCAGGTAGCGGAACTAACTTCCGTTTAAATGGTACAGAAGGTAGAGATATTCGTATTCTATCTGCAACTGATATTAACGGCTTAACATTGCCTGCTGCTCCTTTTAATGTTAGAGGTGTAGTTGGTCGTTTTATAAACGTAACACCTAATAACGACAGAGCAGGCTGCACCGATGGTGTTGGCTACCAACTTATCCCTCGTTCTTCTGCCGATATTACAGGTAACACCGCATTTACAATTGCATTTACTAACCCTACCAACAACCAAATTTTGAGTGTTGATTCTGGTGCTACTATCAACTTTACAGTGGCTATTACTAATGCTCCTGGTGCAATTGATAGCGTAGTGTATAGTGTAGATGGCGAGGCTCCAGTTGCGGTAAGAACTGCTCCTTATAGTTTCCCAATTTCTTTTGGTGCTAATACAGTTGCTCCAGTGGAAGCAGTTGCTACAGCATATTCTGGTGCTGCTACGGCAACTACTAGAGTTAACTTCTCAGTAGTGCTTTCTGCAAATGCTCGTTTGGCTTCTGAATTAAAGATGTTCCCTAATCCTGCAAAAGATAAGTTTGTAGTGAAGTCAGGTTCATTGGCTATTGAAAATGTAACTGTACTTTCAGTAACTGGAAAGCAATTAGTATCAGTCAATGGTGCTGAAGCTAACGAAGTAAACGTAGCTCAATTACCTAGCGGTTACTACTTCGTAAAAGTTACTACTAACAAAGGGGTTGCTACTTTAAAACTAGTGAAAGAATAATTTATCTTCACTTAGCATAAAGCAAAGCCCCTTACCTTAACCAGTAAGGGGTTTTGCTTTTATAGGTGGTTTGCCTTATTTCCCTTAATTTCGCCCAATCAATTTTAATACAGTATTCACTGCACTATATATAGGATGGAAATCCCTAAAACCTGGCAACCAGCCGAAGCGGAAGCAAAATGGTACCAACATTGGCTGGACCAAAAATTCTTTGCTTCTAAACCTAATCCTGATAAAGAAGCCTATACCATTGTAATTCCTCCACCAAACGTAACGGGGGTATTGCATATGGGGCATATGCTTAATAATACCATTCAAGATGTACTAGTCCGCAGGGCAAGAATGCAAGGCAAAGAAGCTTGTTGGGTTCCAGGGACCGACCATGCCTCTATTGCCACTGAAGCCAAAGTTGTGGCCATGTTAAAGGAACGCGGTATTGATAAGCGCAGCCTGAGCCGTGAAGAATTTTTGAGTTATGCTTGGGAATGGAAGGAAAAATACGGTGGTATTATTCTGGAACAACTCAAGAAAATGGGTGCCTCTTGCGATTGGGACCGTACCCGTTTTACGATGGAACCAAGTTTGAGCGATGCGGTAATTGAAGTATTTGTTGACTTATATAACAAAGGACTTATTTACCGTGGCGTTCGTATGGTAAACTGGGATCCTGCTGGTAGAACAGCCATTAGCGACGATGAGGTAAACTATAAGGAAGTACAATCTAGGTTAGTATATATCACTTACCCTATTGAAGGTGAAGTAGATAGTTTTATCACCATTGCGACCACCAGACCAGAAACCATATTTGCCGATGTGGCTATTTGCGTGCATCCTGATGATGAGCGTTATAAGCACTTGGTAGGTAAAAATGCCCTTATCCCGATCATCAATAAGGCTATCCCAATAATTTTTGATACTGCTATTGATTTGGAATTTGGTACAGGTTGCTTGAAGGTAACCCCAGCCCACGATATTGTAGATTATGAAATAGGTCAGCGTCATCACCTGCCTATTATTGATTTACTGAACGAGGATGGTACTTTGAACGAGCACGGCGAACGTTACCAAGGTCAGGATAGGTTCGTAGTTCGTAAGCAAATAGTGAAAGACCTTCAGGAACTTGGACTAATTGCCAAGATTGAAGATATCAAAAATAACGTAGGCTTTAGCGAAAGAACCGATGCCGTAATAGAACCAAAGCTAAGTATGCAGTGGTTCTTGAAAATGGAGGAAATAAGCAAGCCAGCTCTACAAGCTGTAATGGACGATACCATTAAGCTGCATCCGCCGAAATTCAAGAATATGTATAGTGCTTGGATGGAGAATGTACGTGATTGGTGTATTAGCAGGCAGCTATGGTGGGGACATCAGATCCCAGCCTACTACTTACCAAACGGTAAATTGGTAGTAGCCCAAACCAAAGCCGAAGCCTTAGTAATGGCTCAGGCTATTGATGCTAGCTATACTGAAGCCGATTTAAAGCAAGATGAAGATGTACTAGATACTTGGTTCAGTTCTTGGTTATGGCCAATCAGCGTGTTCGATGGCTTTAAAGACCCTGAAAACGAAGATATCAAGTTCTATTATCCGACCGATACGTTAGTTACTGCCCCTGAAATCTTATTCTTCTGGGTGGCAAGAATGATTATTGCGGGCTATGAGTACCGCGGTGCATTACCATTTAAAGATGTGTACTTAACAGGTATTGTTCGCGATAAGCAAGGCAGAAAAATGAGTAAGAGTCTGGGTAATTCGCCAGACCCATTTGAATTAATTGCCAAATACGGTGCCGATGGTATGCGTGCAGGGATGCTATTCAGCTCTCCAGCCGGTAACGATTTGCCATTTGACGAAAAGCTATGCGAACAAGGGCGTAACTTCTCGAATAAGATTTGGAATGCCTTTAGGTTAATTAAAGGTTGGGAGGTAGATAATAATCTACCGCAGCCAGAAACCAATAAAGTAGCAATTACCTGGTTTGAAGCAAACTTTAACCAAGCCTTAGCTGAAATTGAGGAGCAATACAGCAAATTCAGAATTTCTGAAGTGTTGTTGAAAATCTACAATTTGGTGTGGGATGATTTCTGTTCTTGGTACCTAGAAATGATAAAGCCAGGTTACGAACAACCTATTGATATAGTAACCAGAGATAAGAGCTTGGCTTTATTGGAGCAATTGATTAAAGTATTGCATCCTTTCATGCCGTTTATAACGGAAGAAATTTATCAGCATTTACAGGAAAGAACTATTTCCGATAGTATTTGTGTGAGTGCTTACCCTACTTTACATAGTGCTGATAGCACCATTTTAGCACAAGCTGAAATTGCTTTCCAGATCATTAGCGAGGTAAGGAATATCAGAGCTACCAAGCAAATATCACCGAAAGAGGCCTTGCCATTAGAAGTTAAAACTTCAAATCCTGAATTGTATTCAACTTGGGGAGCAACAATAAATAAGCTTGCCAATATTTCTGAACTAACCGTCAATACAGGTAATGCAGAAGGTGCGGCTACCTTTATGGTGAAGCAAGAGGAATGTGCATTAATTATAGGTTCAGCGATTGATCCTGAAACTGAACGAGCAAACCTTGCTAAGGAACTGGAATATGCCAAAGGCTTCTTAGATTCCGTAAGGAAAAAATTGAGTAACGAAAAGTTTGTCGCCAATGCTAAAGCCGATGTATTGGAACGCGAACGTGCTAAGGAAGCTGATGCATTAGCGAAAATAGCAGCTATTGAAAAGCAGTTAGGCTAAATTCAAAACTTCTTTAAAATACAAATGGCTATCTGAAAAGGTAGCCATTTTTTATAAAATTCAATTGAAACCAATCGTTACATTATTCTTGTGCGTTGGTAACTTGTTTCTGATGTGGTGCAGGTTTTAAACTACCCATTCCACTTTGTTTTGCAAGGGTAAGTACGGGTACTGTAAACGATACCGCTAATGGTGAAAAAAGGTAATCTGTTGTATATCGGGCTATACTGGTAATCTCTTCTACTGAAACCAGTTTGCCTACAACGTTACAAAGCAAACCACCAATAAGCCAGCTAGAATCAATTATAAGAGCCAGCCTAAATAACTTCTTATCTTGAAACCA
>JAIYDB010000037.1 GCA_027487695.1 Cytophagaceae bacterium
GCTTTCTTAATATAAGGGGCAACGGTTCCTATGGGTCCTATGCGTTCGCCAGTAACCATACCGCCAGATAGCACATAGAAATTATACTTTCCCTTTTGGGCTTCGTAAAAGTTAGCCATTACAGGGCTAAAACCATAACACCAACCACAAAGGGCATCGTAGGCGTAAATAATAGCAGGTTGTTGTATATCCATGGGTAGTTTTGGGAGTTTGCTTTGTGCTTTTAAGGGCATAGCCGCCATCATAGCACAAGCAAATAAGGTGAGAAGGAGCTTTTTAAACATGTTCAAAAATAGTGTTTGAACAACAATTATCAAACTAAAGGTCTTTTTCCTGAGCTTCTTGTTGTTGCTTTGCCTTTTGCGATGGATGTATAAATAAGAAACCTCGGGCTTCGGCAGTGTTTTCAAAGTCTAATTCCAAGCCTAGCAAATACATGGTATGCTTCTTTTCTACCAGAATAGTTTCGCCTTCAAACTCATAAACATCGTCGCCTGTTTTTGGAGTATCAAAGCCAATCAAAAAACCCATAGTGCCACAGCCTCCCCCTTTTATGCCTAGTCGTAGGGCATAATTTGAGGGGATATTCTTATTATGCTTTATGTTCTTAACCTCGGCAATTGCTTCAGGACTTATAGTAACAGGTAATTGCATTTGAGTTTTGCTTATGAGTATTAAAACAGGTTACTTTTTTTCTTGGGTTCCATTTCTGCCAAAACATCGGCTATCAGCCACAGTTCATAACCCTTATTCATAGCGAACTGTTTGGCTTTAAGTAGGGCAATGGGCTTTGGTTCTGCTTTGCGTTCTTGCAATTTAGATGCCAAAATGTTTTTAAGCGCATCCCTATAATCATCGTCGGGAATTTCTTCAGCTATCGCTTCGGTTATAAGTCTAGAACCAATTTGTCGGGCCTTTAAATGGGCAGATATCTTTTGTTTGCCCCAATGTTTCATCCTAAACTTTCCGCCTGCAAAACTGCGTGCAAATCGTTCTTCATTGATAAAATTCTCCTCTCTTAATTTTGTAATAATCTGATAGCAAGTTTCTTCATCTAATTGATATATAGCCAATTTCTTTTCTACTTCCAAGTAGCATCTATCTTGGTAAGTACACCAAGCCGATACCTTTAGGTACACCTGATGGGCAGTAAAACCAGCATTATCTATAGCGTTCATACATCGCAATTTCAGAATTTGAACGAATTAGTGCCAAACTTAGGTTTACTTTTTATTATTTTCGGGTGTGAATTTGAACCCTGCAGAAATACAAGCGCTAATTTCGCTTTTGGCCGACGATGATACCGAAGTACTTAGGCACGTAACTGCTAAGTTGCGGGAGCTTGGGGAAGAAGGAATAACTTTTTTAGAGCAGGAATGGCAAAGCGTAACTGATACTAAACTGCAAACCCGTATCTTAAATCTGATTCACGAAATGCAGTTTGAGCTCTTGCAAGAAAGGCTGCATACTTGGAAGCAATTGCATCAGGACGATTTATTGATGGTACTTTGGCTCATAAGCACATATATGTACCCAAGCCTAGCCTATAATACACTTAGGCAGCAAGTAGATCATATTTACTTAGAAGTATCTAGAAACTTTGAAGAGAATGTACATCCGTACGAAATAATCAAACAGCTTAATTATAGCTTCTTTGAAAAGCTAAAATTCGGTCCTAATAAAACCGATTTTCATTCTGAAAATAACTCTATGTTTAATAGAGTATTGGAAAATAAGAAGGGCAATCCTATCGCCCTGTGTTGTCTGTATTTGCTGGTAACGGAACGAATGAAGCTGCCTATTTATGGGGTTAATTTTCCTAATCTATTCTTGTTAACCTATAAACGAGGCGACCAACAATTCTACGTAAATGCCTTTAACAGAGGGCTTATTTTGAGCAGGTCAGATATTAGTAACTACCTCAATACCTTAAATATACAAGTAAACGAGGCGTTTTTTCAGCCTTGCAATAACTTAGACATTGCTCGCAGAATGATTAGAAACTTGTATTCTAGTTTTGAAGCGCAAAGTAAAACCCAACAAATGGAAGAATTACACCTGCTTTTATCTATCCTATCAGATGATGGCGAAGCAGATATCTAGGTTATCTAATCCAATTTTTTACTGGCTTTTACGTTCTGTAAACCAAATGTGGTGTTTAGGAACTGTGCGCTTTATTGGAATACTATTATGCCTTGGAAGTTTGTTAGGTTGTAATTTCCAATCTAATGTGGATGTGGAGCTACCCCCATATACCAATAAACTTGCCGTAGAAGGCTATGTAGAACCGGGCAAACCTATAAGGGTATTGGTAACTGAAACAAAGTCGTTTTTTGACCCAATTGGTATTCCAGAAATAAAAGATGCCACTGTTATAATCAGTGAAAACGGCAAGCCAGATACTTTGAAGTACGGCTATACAACTGCCAACGATAAAATCTGGAATTATTATACCGATAAAATTGCCGATACAGCCTCCGGCAATACTTATACCATTAAAGTTTTAGATACAAAAGGCCGTGTGATTACTGCTACCGATATTCTACCAAAAAAACCTCAAATTATTTCATATACCTACGCTTATAGAAGCGATAGTAATATTTCAATGAAAATAATTTTGGCATCTACAGCAGAGCCCTCGTATTACAGGGTTTTGTATCATAACGATACCATTGTGGGCGAACCAGTACAATCGTACCTATTCGAAGATTTTACTCGTATCAATCCAAGTACTGGCAAAATAGAAATTACCACCCCTTACAGGTGGCGCAAAGGAGAAGTTTGCATTGTTAGGGTATTTAGACTGAGTAAGGCTTATTTCAATTTTTTAAATAGTGTAGAACAAGCAAAGTCTATCAATGGCAATCCGTTTGTACAACCAACTCAAGTAATTTCTAATGTAAATAATGGGTTTGGGATATTTGCTGCAATCAGTTATAAGCAGGTAAAGTTTAGTTTTCAGTGATTTTTTTTCAAAGGAATGCTTTGGCTATTCATAGTATAATAACTTTGCATTGCATTTGAAGCAGTAACTTAAGAAAACTAATACAAATTCCTACAATTCAGTATGTTATACTATCTTTTTCAGTACTTAGATAAGCAGTTCGATTTTGTAGGTGCTGGGGTATTTCGGTACATATCATTTAGGGCAGTAGCTGCTATTGTGCTCTCCTTATTCATTACTGCGGTTTACGGACGTACCCTAATCTTATATCTAATCAAAAAACAGGTTGGTGAAACCATTAGAGATTTGCCTATCCCAGGACAGAAGCAAAAACAAGGCACACCTACTATGGGAGGTATTATTATTATCCTCGGTATTTTGGTGCCTACCTTACTTTTTGCTCGTTTAGATAACATCTATATTATCCTATTGATAATCACCTCTATCTGGTTGGGCTTAGTAGGTTTCCTAGACGATTATATAAAAGTATTCAAAAAGAATAAGGCCGGTTTGCACGGCACTTTTAAAGTGATAGGTCAGATAGGTTTAGGACTTATTGTAGGACTAACCCTCTATTTTAACGAAAAAATTACTGTACGTGAATACAGCAGTTACAATGTAGAAGTGGCTGCTAAAAGTTCGGATAATTTTGCTAACGCATTAGATAACAACGCACAAGCCAATTTTCAGTATGAAGATGTAAAGAAAACAAGTACCACCGTTCCGTTCATTAAAGATAATGAGTTGAGATACAGTGAGGTATTCTCCTTTATGGGTGGATTTGAGTGGTTAGGATATGTTTTGGTAGTGATTTTCATTATTACGGCAGTATCTAACGGCGCCAACATTACCGATGGTATGGATGGTTTAGCCGCAGGCACAAGCGCCATTATTGGGGTAACCTTAGGCATTTTAGCCTACGTTTCAGGTAACACCATTTTCGCGGAATATCTGGGTATAATGTACATCCCTAACTCAGGAGAGTTGGTAATTTTTTGTGCGGCATTTGTGGGAGCCTGTATCGGTTTCTTGTGGTATAACTCACATCCTGCCCAAATTTTTATGGGCGATACTGGTTCATTAGCACTAGGCGGTATCATAGCTACGCTTGCACTTACTATAAGGAAAGAGTTAATGCTGCCAATTATCTGTGGTATTTTCTTGGTCGAAAATTTATCGGTAGTTGTGCAAGTAGCTTACTTCAAATATACCAAGCGCAAATACGGTGAAGGCAGAAGGATTTTTAAAATGAGTCCTATTCACCACCATTATCAAATGCTAGGCTACCACGAAAGTAAAATAGTTACCCGTTTCTGGATTGTAGGTATTTTATTAGCGGCCATTGCCTTAGGAACATTAAAACTTCGCTAAGCATTATGAAAGAGTTAATCGTAATTTTAGGTGCTGGCGAAAGTGGTACAGGTGCTGCCTTGCTAGCCCAAGCCAAAGGTTGGGATGTTTTTGTAAGTGATTTTGGCACTATTGCGCCAAAGTTTAAAGACCAACTTAACCAAGCCAATATCCCTTTTGAAGAGGGTAAACATTCTGAAGAAGTTATTCTGAATGCTGCCTTAGCTATAAAATCGCCTGGTATTCCTTATAAGGTGCCTATCATTAAAGCCTTACAAGCCAAGGGAATAGCTATTATTGACGAGTTAGAATTTGCTTATCGCTACTCAAAAGCTAAGTTTATTTGCATTACGGGTAGTAATGGTAAAACCACCACTACTTTACTTACTTACCACTTATTGAAAGAAGCAGGATTGAATGTTGCTTTGGGTGGTAATATCGGTCAATCAATGGCGCTGCAAGTAATCAATGAGACGGCAGATTGGTATGTGCTTGAAGTAAGTAGCTTTCAGTTAGATGGTTGGGATACTTTTAAACCGAACATTTCGGCAATTACGAATATCACACCTGACCATCTGGATAGGTACGAATATAAGTTTGAAAACTACGTAGCCAGTAAATTTCGCATAGTTCAAAAACAGGATGAAAAGGACTATTTCATCACTTTTTCAGATGCCGATGTAATTGAACAGGAATTGGCAAAAGGGACAGTTAAGCCCACAACAGCACTTATTGGTCACCAAGAAAATACCAATTTAGGAGCCTACTCCAAAGGAGAAGAAGCCATTGTTTTCAACTATTTAGATGGCGGGGCGATGCTTCAACACATTGAATTACCCTTAGCCAATTCACCAATTCAAGGTGCGCACAATAGGCAAAATATAATGGTTGCTGTATTGGCAGCATTGCGAGCGGGAGTTCCAGCAGAAAGTATTGAAGGCAATTTATCCACCTTTATCAATGCTCCTCATCGTTTAGAGAAAGTAGCTACTATCAATGGCGTTACCTATGTGAACGATAGCAAGGCCACCAATGTAGATAGCGTTAAATATGCTCTCGGCACGTATTCAGAACCCCTAGTTTGGATAGCAGGCGGTGTAGATAAGGGTAACGATTACAGCCTAATAGAAAGTTTGGTTCTTGAAAAAGTAAAAGTGCTCATTATTCTAGGCACCTATAAAGAACCTTTACTAAATGCATTTTCTGGCAAACTACCTCTCATTTTAGAGGCGGCTGATATGCAAGAAGCCGTTTCTTTAGCTCAGGCCAATAGTCAGTCAGGCGACTTAGTATTGCTTTCCCCAGCCTGTGCAAGTTTTGATTTATTCAAAAACTATGAGCACAGAGGAAATGTATTTAGGGAGTTGGTTTTAAGTGAAAAGCAAAAATCTGAATAATGCAGATTTTACGTTTTAATGTTCCATCCAAAGGCTTATCGATAGAGCAGATCCGAGAAGATATGGATGTGTTCTTTCTTGTAGTAAGTGGAGTAATAATAATAGGCTATTTGATTTCATATATCGCATTCTCCCAAATGCATAGGGTTAAAAATCTTGAAATAAAGGAACTTGTTTGTGATCTGGGTAAGCTAGGCCTTGGTTTCATAATAGTTGGACATATCGCCTTTTTAAAAGTCTATCAATTTCTAGGGAATGCCTTTTCTGTACTTAAAGCTATAGATAATTTTACGCACCTATTTTTCTTGGCTTTAATGATTTTTTACGTTTACCATTGCACCAAAGAACTATCAAAAATTTCGTTCAAGTAGAGTTTTGTATTACTACTTTTATACTTCTAAGTGCGACATTTACATTTTTTAGAAGTTAATAAACAACGAAGCAATTGGCATTACTTTCCATACTCCTAAACGTAGCCAAAGATAAAAACGATGTCCAAGGCAGCATTGATTTGATTATTCTCGGCTTGGGTGGTGCGGTATTTTTTGGTTTCGCAATTTCTTACCTCGCCTTTTATTTACTTACCCAAGTTAACGATAAAGAAACCAGACAGTTTCTGCTAAAACTTGGCAACCTGGCACTTGCCTTTTACATCATTGGTCAGTTTTCATTTGCCATGTTTTACCTTTTCATAGCCAGAGAGTCGCACTCAAATACTTGGGCAGACCACCTGCTGATGATGTTATTGATGGGGGCAATGGTTTATTATGTGCTTTACTGTAACAACGAACAGCGCGATTTAGACCTATAAACTAAAATTCAAAAAACTAAAACAGTTTATAAACAATAAACCCACCCATTTTTCAATGGGTGGACTGTAAATTTTTCACCAAAAAACTATTGACTAGGCGTTAGCTCTAGCTTCAAAGCTCGCTTTAATGGCTTCTACGTCCACATTCTTAATTGGTGGAACATAGGTCAGTTGCTTTATACGCTTTACGCGGTTATTTGCAGTAGCCTTGTTTGCACGGTCTTTTCTTTTTAAACGCGTAACTGCCATAGCACTATATATTTTTGTATTAGATTCTGTTTTTGAGGCTGCAAAATTACACAATCGTGTGGAACTATGCAAGCACTTGTTTCAAAGTTTTGTTGCGCTTACATTTTACTGTGGCTTTAACGTCCAATTCTATTAACTTGCAAGGCTTATGAAGTTCGCTGTTATTGATATTGGTTCCAATGCCATCCGTATGCAGATTTCTGGTGCTTGGCAGCAGGATACGCAAATTATGCTCAAAAAACTGGAATACCTGCGCTTTCCATTAAGGTTAGGGCGTGAGGTTTTTGAGGCGGGCGTTATCTCTGAACCTCTACAAGAAAAGTTCCTAAAACTGATGAAGGCCTTTCAGATTATGATTGACCTTTATGAAGTAGATGAGTACATTGCTGTGGCCACGAGTGCCATGCGCGATGCTAAAAACAGCGCAGAAATTATTGAGCGGATTCGTAAAGAAGTAGGTCTTGACATAAAAATCATAAGCGGTGCCGACGAGGCAGCCTATATCGATAAAGTAATTTACCAATACGTACAAGGTTCTGATAACTACATCCATATAGATGTGGGCGGAGGAAGTACTGAAATAAACATTTACAAGGCTGGTGAAAAAGTTGCCAGCGAATCGTTCAACGCAGGTTCAGTAAGGAATACCAAGCAACCGTGGACCGTTTTTGAACAAATGGATCATTGGTTACAAACCATTTTATCGCAAGGTATTCATCCAATCAAAGCCATAGGTACAGGAGGTAATATTGGCAAAGTGTTTGAATTGCATAAGCAGAACAAGCCCAAGGCTTCGTCGGTTTCCTACACCAATTTCTTGGAGATATTCCAGATGTTGCAAGAATTCACCAATGAAGAACGCCAAACCAAGCTCATGCTCAATCCTGATAGAGCCGATGTAATTGTTCCAGCTTGCCAAATATATCTGCATGTAATGCGCATAGCCCACGCCTCTAAAATAGAGGTGCCAGATGTTGGCTTGAAAGATGGTATGCTTTTACACCTTGTAGAGAAAAATATGGGCAAAGGTGGCTTTCAAACCACCTCAAATTGGTAGCTTTACAGCGTATTAAATGACCTATTAACACCTATTATCACACCCAAACCTTATGAAAGCGGTTTATATAGTATCGGCAGTGCGTACTCCAATTGGTAGTTTCGGAGGCGTATTGGCTGGTTTTTCAGCTACCCAACTTGGCGCCCACGCCATTAAAAGTGCCATTGAGCGCGCAGGTATAGCGGCTGATCAAGTTCAAGAAGTATATTTTGGTAACGTAGTATCGGCTAATTTAGGTCAGGCTCCAGCTAGGCAAGCTGCCTTAGGTGCTGGCTTATTGCCATCCGTACAGTGTACCACTATCAATAAAGTATGTGCTTCAGGCACCAAAGCCATTATGATGGCTGCTCAAGATATTATGCTTGGCCACGCCGATGTAGTAGTTGCAGGTGGTATGGAAAGCATGAGCAATATCCCTTTCTATGTACCTAAGGCGCGTTTCGGTTACAAATACGGCAATGCTGAATTTGTAGACGGACTTGTAAAAGATGGTTTGGAAGATGTGTACGACAAAAAAGCAATGGGCGTTTTTGCCGATGCCACCGCTAAGCACTTCGGTATTACCAGAGAAGAGCAAGATGCATTTGCAATCAATAGCTATAAGCAAGTAGCTGCCGCTACAGAAGCAGGATACTTCAAAAACGAGATAGCCCCAATTGGCATCCCACAACGCAAGGGCGACCCTATTATGTTGGCGGAAGATGAAGAATACAAAAACGTATTTTTCGATAAAATTGCTGGCTTACGTCCTGCCTTCACATCAGATGGCACTGTTACAGCAGCCAACGCAAGTACCATTAACGATGGTGCAGCAGCCCTTGTACTAGTAAGTGAAGAAAAACTAAAAGAACTAGGCTTAACTCCATTGGCACGCATTGCAGGCTTTGCCGATGCAGAACAAGAGCCAAACTGGTTTACTACTACACCAACAATTGCGGTACCTAAAGCCATTAAAATGGCAGGTCTATCGCAAAATGATATGGACTTCTTTGAAGTTAACGAAGCATTCTCGGTAGTAACCCTAGCATTTAACAAAGTTTTGGATGTAGATGCTGCCAAAGTAAACGTATTTGGTGGAGCGGTAGCCCTAGGTCACCCACTAGGTGCCAGCGGTGCTAGAATTGTAACTACCCTTGTAAACGTACTAAACACTAAAGGTGGTAAATATGGCGTAGCAGGTATTTGCAATGGCGGCGGCGGCGCCTCTTCTATTGTAATAGAGAAAGTATAAGGACTAATACCCTAAATCAAGCAAGCCCAATACTTCGGTATTGGGCTTTTTTTGTTTGCATTTACAAAAGCAAGTAAGTGTTCCCATTTAACTATGAGCTGAAAGTTTATTTGAATCATAACCCTTATCGACTAAAAAACTGTTGAAATTTACATAAATCTTACATGCGTACTATATTAAAGAACTTAGCAGGCACTACAGGTTTAACTTTGGTCCAATTGGTTCGATTTGACTAAATACTGGATAAAAAAGCCATATTCCCACTAAAAATAGGCATTATTCTTACAATAAATGGAATTTATACTAATTTAATGCAGAAAGTAAGAGACAGAGGTGCCGTAGTTTTGCATTGTAATCAACCACCTTTTACAAATGGAACAAAAATCTTACAAGTTAATCATTCTCACAGCTATTATTTTGGTCATGCCAATGATAGGCTGGGCTCAGACTTTTAGTGTTACTACACTAGCTGGTTCAGGTAACGCTGGAACTGCTAATGGCACAGGAACTGCTGCAGAATTCGAGAATCCTACAAGTGCTGTTGTTGATGCAAACGGAAATATTTTCGTTACAGATAGAACTAATGATGTAATTAGAAGAATTACTCCTGAAGGTGTTGTTACTACATTTGCAGGTTCAGGAACAGCTGGCTTCGCCAACGGAACTGGAACTGCCGCTCAATTTAATAATCCATCTGGAATAGCAATTGATGCCAGCGGTAACTTATATGTAGCTGACCGCGATAATCACAGAATCCGTAGAATTACCTCAGCTGGTGTTGTTACTACATTTGCAGGTTCAGGAACAGCTGGTAATACTAATAATACAGGAGTACTTGCCTCATTTAATGGACCTACAGGTGTAGCTGTTGATGCTAGCGGTAATGTTTTTGTAGCGGATGCAAATAATCATAGAATACGTAGAATTACTTCAGCTGGTGTTGTTACTACCTTTGCTGGTAACGGTAGCGGTTCTACAAATGCAACAGGAACTGCAGCATTGTTTAACACGCCATCAGCAATTGCCATTGATGCGAGTGGAAACCTTTTTGTAGCAGACAGAAATAATCATAGAATCCGTAGAATTACTACAGGTGCGGTTGTAACTACCTTAGCAGGTAGCACACAAGGTTTTATTAATGCTACTGGAACAGCAGCTCAATTTAATAGTCCAAGAGGTATAGCAGTTGACGCTAGCGGAAATGTGTATGTGGCAGATAGAGATAATGAAGTAATTCGTATGATTACATCTGCAGGTGTAGTAACCACTTTAGCAGGAAATCAAGGTAATGCTGGTCTAACAAACGGTATAGGTACTGCTGCCGAATTTGATAGACCAATGGGTGTAGCTGTTGATGCCAGCGGAAATCTTTATATAGCTGAAGAAGGAAATGACGTAATCCGCAAGATTTTTCCTTGTAATTTAACTACACCTACTATTTCAGGTGCAACTTCTATTTGTTCGGGTAGCAGCACTACATTTACAACTACATACACCCTAGGCGCTAACGAAGCCTATTTATGGAGCACTGGTGCAACTACTCAGAACTTAACAGTAAGCACTGCAGGTACTTATTCATTAAGAATTAGAAATACAGTTTCAGGTTGTACATCAGCTGCAAGTACTGGTATAGCTTTAACTGTAAATTCTTTACCTACCACAAGATCAATTACACCAACTACGCCAGCGGCTACTTGCGGCACGGCTGTAACCTTAACATCTTCAACATCGGCAGGCAATACCTATCAGTGGAAATTGAATGGTACTGATATTCCAGGGGCAACATCTATATCATACAACGCAGCAGTTACTGGAAATTATACAGTTGTAGCCGTTACACCTCAAGGCTGTTCATCGGCCACTTTAAGTAATGTAGTGGCAGTAACAGTAAACAATGTACCAACCCCAACCATTTCAGGAGTAACTACTATTTGTTCTGGTAGTTCTACCACATTAACCGCAAGCGCTGCTGCTGGTTACCTTTGGAGCACAGGTGCTACTACACAAACAATTACAGTAAGCACAGCTGGTTCATATACCGT
The DNA here is from genome assembly GCA_027487695.1 of Cytophagaceae bacterium. Classification (GTDB taxonomy): domain Bacteria; phylum Bacteroidota; class Bacteroidia; order Cytophagales; family Flexibacteraceae; genus JAIYDB01. The sequence goes on from JAIYDB010000037.1 coordinate 11,082, forward strand.
TAGAACAATTGCTTCTGGTTGTACTTCAGCAACATCTGCTGCTACTACTGTAACTGTTAATAACTTGCCAACTACACCAACTATTATAGCTAGTGGTTCAACCACTATTTGTTCTGGTAGTTCTACCACATTAGCTGCAAGTGCTGCTTCTGGTTACATTTGGAGTACTGGTGCTACTACACAAACAATTACAGTAAGCACAGCTGGTTCATATACCGTTAGAACAATCGCTTCTGGTTGTACTTCAGCAACATCTGCTGCTACTACTGTAACTGTAAATACCACTCCGGCAACACCGACTATTACACCTAGTGGTTCAACCACTATTTGTTCTGGTAGTTCTACCACATTAACCGCAAGCGCAGCTGCTGGTTACCTTTGGAGCACAGGTGCTACTACACAAACCATTACTGTAAGCACTGCTGGTAGTTATACTGTTAGAACAATCGCTTCTGGTTGTACTTCGGCAACATCTGCTGCAACTACTGTAACTGTAAATACCACTCCGGCAACACCAACTATTACACCTACTGGCACAACCACTATTTGTTCTGGTAGCTCTACCACATTAGCCTCAAGTGCTGCTGCTGGTTACCTTTGGAGCACAGGTGCTACTACACAAACAATTACTGTAAGCACAGCTGGAAGCTACACCGTACAGACTATTTCTTCTGGTTGTACTTCAGCAACATCTGCTGCTACTACTATAACTGTTAACGCCACTCCGGCAACACCAACTATCACCGGTACAACTACTATTTGTTCTGGTAGTTCTACCACATTAACCGCAAGCGCAGCTGCTGGTTACCTTTGGAGCACAGGTGCTACTACACAAACAATTACTGTAAGCACAGCTGGAAGCTATACTGTTCAGGCTATTGCTTCTGGTTGTACTTCAGCAACTTCTGCTACTACTACTGTAACTGTTAACCCAACTCCGGCATCACCAACTATCACCGGCACAACCACTATTTGTTCTGGTAGTTCTACCACATTAACCGCAAGTGCAGCTTCTGGTTACCTATGGAGCACAGGTGCTACTACACAATCAATTACTGTAAGCACAGCTGGTAGTTATACTGTACAGGCTATTGCCTCTGGTTGTACTTCAGCAACATCTGCTGCTACAACTGTAACTATTAACCCTCTTCCTACCACACCAACTATTACAGGTACAGCTGCAATTTGTACTGGCGGTAGCACTACACTAAGTACTACAAGAACACTTGGCACTAATGAAGCATTTTTATGGAGCGATAACTCATCTGCTAGTACACTTGCTGTTTCAACTGAAGGTACCTATTCTTTAAGGATTAGAAATACAGCTACAGGTTGTACATCAGCTGCTAGTAATGCTATTACTGTTACAGTTAATACTATTCCTAGTACTCCAGATATTTTCCCTCTTTCAGCTACAACAGTATGTTCTGGCACACCGGTGTTACTTGGCACTTTGTCTTTCGCATTAGGAGATTTAGAGCGTTTATGGAGTAATGGCGAAACTGGGTTAACTATTTCTCCAACTGTTAGCGGCAGTTATACCTTAAGAATGAGGAACACGGTTACTGGTTGTACATCAGCTCCAAGTGCCCCAATAAATGTTGTAATTAATCCATTACCATCTACCCCTACCATTTCAGGAGCAACTTCAATTTGTTCTGGTAGTTCTACAACTTTAACTACCACAAGAACACTTGGCACTAACGAAGCTTTCTTATGGAGCGACAACTCTAGTGCGAGTACACTTTCAGTTTCAGCTGCTGGTACTTATTCATTAAGAATTAGAAATACAGCTACAGGTTGTACTTCGGCGGTAAGTAATACAATTAGTGTTACTGTAAATGCATTACCATCTACCCCTACCATTTCAGGAGCAACTTCAATTTGTTCTGGTAGTTCTACAACTTTAACTACCACAAGAAC
>JAIYDB010000021.1 GCA_027487695.1 Cytophagaceae bacterium
GAACGAACGGTATAGTTACCAGCATTTGAAACAGTGATACTTTGCGAAGTAGCCCCATTGCTCCAAATATTGCCTAAGGCAGCTGATGAAGTTAAAACCGTACTTTCACCTTGACAGAAGCTAGCACTTCCAGAAATGGTAGGTGTAGTTGGTAAAGGTGTTTCGGTTACCCCAAAGATGCTACTTACTGCACTGGTACAAGTCCCCACAACAGAACGAACGGTATAGTTACCATCAGTTGAAACGGTAATTGTTCTAGTAGTTGCACCGTTGCTCCACAAGTTGCCAGTGGTGGCAGAAGATGTTAATATTGTACTTCCTCCAGCGCAGAAACTGTTATTTCCTGATATAGTAGGAGCTGAAGGTGTTGTTGTTCCTGTTAATGATACCGCACTACTTGTGGTTGTACAAGCATTTTGGTTGATTACCCTTACACTATAACTTCCTGTTGTTGTTGCGGTATAGGTTACATTATTGGCACCTGCAATTACAGCACTGTTTCTTAACCACTGGTAACTGAAACTTGTACCATTACTTGCATTTGCTCTTAAAACTGAACCTGTTTCTATGCAAAATGGATTAGCCCCTTCAATAACAACATTTACTGCTGGCAATGGATTTACAGTAACTGTTGTTCCTGTTGAAACTGCTGAAGTACAAGTACCTGTAATTTGTCTTACAGTATAAGTCCCACTTGAATTAACAGTAATAGTTCTTGTGGTTGCACCATTGCTCCACAGATTTCCTGTTGTTGCTGATGAAGTTAATACGACACTTCCACCTGTGCAAAATGTGGTAGGGCCTCCAGCTGAAATTGTTGGCGCTGGTGTATTTGAAATGTTAACAGCTATTGTATCCTTATCCACACAGCCATTTAACGATGTTTTTGTAAGCACATAACTAGTAGTAGTACTAGGGGTAACATTCATTGTTGCCGCACTATCTAATTGTGCACCATTTAAAACAGACCATCTAAAGCCAGCAAATTGACTTCTTGTTTTTATTTGGAACGACCAATTCATTAATTCTCCACCATCTGCATTAGCATTATCAACTATTTCTAAGGTCCAGTTTCCTGTTATGTTTTGGTTTACAAAGCTTGCTAAACTATTGGTAGGTGTAAAAATTCCATTATAAGGAGCTGTTCCTGTGCTTAATGGACTTCCTAAGAAATTACTAAATCTGGTATTGGTGAGGTTATCGTTACCTCCGCCTTGTCTATTAAATAAAGTAATCCTAGTGCCAGTTGGCGATATCAAGTTCACATTAATATCACCCAAATAGGAATGAAGAATATTCATACTAATCACCAAAGTATCCTGATTGGTAATTACATAGCTTGTTGGTACCGAAATTACCGATTGAACAGTTGGAGAACCTGTTTCAGAAATGGTAATCGGATTAGTATTAGTAAAAGTTGAATTTAAACCTACAGTCCTATTACTCCTTAATTGTACTGAAGTACCTGAACAGACATTGTTTACAGAAGTAGTAGCAGAGTTAGTTCTATCAATAAAACCAATGTTTACCCTAGTTGGGGTACTCATGCTAAAGCAGTTATTGGCGTTTGGCCCTTGCCTTACTTGGTAACTTCCAGCTGTTGTAACAGTAAAGGTATTACTTGTTGCTCCACTGATAATTGAGCCATCTTTAAACCATTGATTACCTGAAGCTATTGAACTTGTAAGTCTTACAGTTTCTCCAGAACAAAGGTTCGTATTTCTGTTAGCAGTTATAATAGGAACGGTAGGTGCTGCAATTACAAAAACCTCTATAAGATTACTTTCTGGACTTCTACAGGTACCTAAAAGGGCATTAACGCTGTATCTACCAGCTGTTTTTACAATTATTGAGCTTGTAGTTGCCCCATTACTCCAAATATATTTGAGTCCACCCGTTGCAGTAAGAGTAACTGAATCGCCGCTGCATAAGCTAACACTTCCGCTGGCAGTAATAGTTGGAGGAGTTATATTAGAAGTAGCTATACAAAATGAATTTGAAACTTCACTCCTAATAGTTGCACCTGGTAAAGGTCCAAAACCAAGAGCCAAATTTACTGAACCTGTTAAATGGCAATAACTCATAATGGTACCTACCCTGCCAATATTAGGACCAGTATAACAGGTACCTCCAGTAGCGTTTTCAGCTGTGTAGCAACTATCAATTTGCCTGCGAATGGTAGGAGAAATTTGCCAGCCACACCATTGTGTATGCCTAGAACCTAGGTTATGTCCCAACTCATGTGACATCACGTTTACTGACCAACTATATGTAGGCAATTGGCTATAAGTTTCATCAATATCGCTCATGCCTGTTCTAAAGCTTCGAGAGGAGCATAAAATCCCCACATAAGCCAAGCCTCCTAAGCCTCTGTTAGCGGTTAAGTAATGACCAATTGGTTCAGTAAAGGTGGTTGTGGTTCCCATTCTTGTGGAAAAGGCATTAAGAACTACATCTGACCCAGTTACTGGCACATTATCATTTGTTGAATTTACTTGTAATCGGCTTAAAACAACGGCTAATTGTTCGTTATCGAAAACTAAACTTATAACATTCATAAGTCCAGTTACATAATTTGTTGTGGCAGTGAGGTCGCTACCGAGTGCGGTGTAAACGGTGGTTCCCGCTTCTAAGTACATCCTTACCACTTTACAACTGATAGGGGTTAATCCTTGAGGTAATTCTGGATTACTTTGAGGAACAATAACATCTGTAATAGATGTATCTGGCGTTGAACAGTTAAAGCTATTTTTCCTACGAAGTTGGTTATCATTATAAATGATAATAGGCCTATTGTTAAAAGGTATATTATTCGCCGTTTTAGCTCTTCCAATTACTAGGTTTCCTGTCCAATTCTTTGAAAAGGCTACACCCATAATTTGACCGTTTTCAAAAAAGCTTATTGCAATAGAACTATTAGGATCGTGTTTAAATTTACCTTTATAATATAGACCAGGATTAAAAGTTCTTGGGATGGTATTTCCATTAGCCCATTCCTGAAGTATGAAATCTGATGTTACTATTTTAACTTCAGAAACTTCAGCAATCAATTCGCCATTAGAAGTTGGAACTTTAAATTCAAGACTTGATGGTCGTTCAGCAATTAAAGTATTCCAAAAACTAGCATTAGTTTCTGCAATTAAATATTTAGAACAAGCAGTATCAAGCGTGTTTTGTAATTCTGCAGAAGGCTTTATTTGATTAAAAAGTTGGTAATTATGAGCTTCGCCTAAATTGGTTTTGCTTTGACCAAAAGCAATTGTATTGGCTATTACTAGTACCAAAAAAAGCCCAAAACGAATTCTAATACTCTTTGTAGAAAGGTGCATGTATTTAATCACATTTAAAGTATAAATGTAGGCAGAAACTTATCAAAAGTTAAATTGAACCTAGAAATAGCCAAATTTTATACTGACTTCAGTATTCAAATTAAAAACCAAAGTGCCTCTGCTATTCTTTAATAACAGAGGCACTTAAAAGGTAATCTATGTTTAATGTTAATTATTCATTAACTACACCCATAGCCGAGAATTTCTCAATACGCTTTTCAATGCGTTCGTCGGCAGATTGAGCTTTTAACTCAATAATAGTATCGTGAATTACTTTCTTAAGCTTCTTTGCCATTGAAAGTGGATCGATATGAGCGCCACCAAGCGGTTCTTTTATAATTTCGTCGATCAGACCAAATTTTTCCATATCCTTAGCGGTAAGCTTAAGGGCTTCAGCAGCTTGCTGCTTAAAGTCCCAACTTCTCCACAGAATAGAAGAACAACTTTCAGGTGAAATAACAGAATACCAAGTGTATTCAAGCATCATTACCTTGTCGCCAATGGCAATACCTAAGGCTCCACCACTTGCACCTTCACCAATTACTATACAGATAACTGGTACTTTTAACATAAACATATCGCGTATATTGCGAGCAATGGCTTCACCTTGACCACGTTCCTCCGCTTCCATACCTGGAAATGCACCAGGAGTATCAATCAAAGTAACAATTGGCAAATTGAATTTCTCAGCCATTTTCATCAAGCGCAAAGCCTTGCGGTAACCTTCTGGGTTAGCCATACCGAAGTTACGGTATTGTCTTTGCTTGGTATTGCGACCTTTCTGATGACCAATAAACATAACTGGTTCGCCATTGATTTCACCAATACCGCCCACCATAGCCTTATCATCCTTCACGTTTCTATCGCCATAAAGCTCTATAAACTTAGAAGAAATGGTTTGGATATAATCAAGGGTATATGGCCTATCTGGGTGCCTACTTAGCTGAACTCGCTGCCAGCGCGTTAAACGGCTATAAGTATCTTTTTTTAGCTTAACGAGGTTATCCTCAATGGCTTTGATGGAATCGGCAAGGTCTAAACCGCGTTCTGCAGCTGTAGCTTTCATTTCGGCAATCCTTGACTCAAGTTCCACTATGGGTTTTTCAAATTCCAGCAGCATTGTTTTGCTTATGGTGAATAATTATGCAAGTTAATATTTTTGCGGTATTCAGACTATTAAAAAACTCAATCTACGGTTTTAATGGTTGAATTTTTATCGCTAATCAATAGCCAAATTCCTGATAAAGGGATAGATAGGAATAAAAGCAATTCTATATGTTGAGGGGTAAAGCCTCTGGTTATAACCTGAAAAACTAAAATGAGTACTGCAATTATGCTCATCCTGTTTTTGCGATTTGAAAGGTCGAAATTCAAGTGAGCAAGTAACATTGCCAAGAACAACATAATCAGAATACTACCCAAAATGCCGAATCCAAACCAATATTCCACGATATTAGTATGGGCTCCAATTTCGGTAACCTCGCCAGTTTTGCCAATACTTTGCTTTTGTGCTTCAATAATAGGTGGGGTGCCTTTATCATTATTCTGGAAAAATGATCTAGGAACAAAGCGGTAAAGTGAGTAACCAAAGGTTGATTGCCCTAAATCATGAATTCCAGAACTATCGCTCACAAACTTATATAGAGCAGCATCGGTAACGAAATTATTAGTTTGCTTTACTAAAGCTTCTTCTATCCCGATGCCAATTGGGTTTAGTGTTATTTCGTCAAAGTTTCTGTGAGCAATATGCCATCTATTATTAGTGGCGAAAAGTGTAATGTAGCCAAAGACAAGGCATAATAATATAGGTTTCCAGGCTTCTTTGGATTTGAAATTCCATGCATAATGAACTAAAATACCTAAAGCTGTAAGTATAGTTCTATAGCGCCAAGCCTCTAAAAAGAAAAGTGTAAAAGCCAAGTAAACAATAAGCACTCGGTGCCACCAAGGGGTTCTGAAAACAAATGCAGCAATAACCCATAGCATTAGGCTATCGCCTAGGGCTTGAAAATATGGATTTACAGGCTGATATAGCCAAACGGTATAGTTGCTATCTGTAAACCAAGGATTATACAAGTCTAGCATATTCACTCCTGTGGCCTGCATATCGGTCCACTGAGCAAATAGGCATAAGTATGGTGGAACAATAAGCCAAAGCTTCCCTACCCAACTGGTTTCCTGTAGTTTTTGAAATATTGGAAGCTTACTAAGTTTGTGTAATGGCTGTTTCAGTCTAACATTAGCTGAAGCATAAAACCAATAAATGCCATTAAACACGCCAAGGCTCCAAAAGTAGATCCATAAAACACTGGGAAATACTTCTGATACCGTTGCATTATGAAATGAAACGGTACCATTAACAACATGATAGCAAGGATTGGCCCAAGTAAGTAGCCAAAACACGAAAAGCGAGAAAAACCAAGCTGTATGCTTTTTCCATGGGGCTTTGCCTGTGAGCAATAAGTACAAAGGCATTATAAAGTTAATGCTATGCACCAATAATGCTAACCCTGCTGCTACATCCATAAGGTACTACTGTTTAGCGAAATAGCTTAACAATATCATTAAAGAAAGTAAGCACAATTAAGGAAAGCAATAACACCATGCCCACCATTTGAGCTCTTTCTAGGAACTTATCGCTGGGCTTTCTGCGAGTAATCATTTCATATAGCAAGAAAACTACATGACCACCATCTAGAGCAGGAATAGGCAATAGGTTCATAAAGGCAAGTGCCATTGAAAGTACACCAGTCATTCTCCAGAAGTTTTCCCAATTCCAAACTGCACCAAATAATGATTGAGCCATACCAATTGGTCCTTGTACCGCATTTGCTGGATTAAGTTCTCCCTTGAACATTTTACCAAAGCCTGCTATGTTCAACCAAACAATATCAAAAGCTTGTTGCGTTCCTTTATTAAATGCTGTAGGAATATCATAGGTGATGGTTGATGTAGCTAACATAGGGTTTTGCTGAAAACCTAGTTTGCCATCTGAAGTAATTGTAACCTCTTTTTCAAGGGTTTGACCACTTCTATCTAATGTAATTTTAACCTTTTTACCTGCTACTTTTAAAAGTTCAGCTTGTAAAACATGGAAAAATGCAACTGAATTACCATTAATTGTTAATAAACTATCTCCTTCTCTAATATCGGCGCTAGCGGCTGGCATGCCTGGTTGAATTTTGCCTACTTTAAAAGTTATTGCAGGGGCAATAAATGCTTTTTGCTCGCTTCTATCTGAAAGCTTATCAGCTAAATCTGAAGGCAATTCAATCTTCATTTCTTTGCCTTCACGTTCGATAGTATAGTAACTACCATTATTCAACAATGCATCAGGCTGATAGATATCTTCAAAGCTATCTATAGGCTTACCGTTAACTGCTGTTATTTTATCAAAGTCCTTTAATCCAATACTTTTAGCTACTTCATTGGTTACAATACCATATTTAGCGGACGACATTGGGATGTACTTTTCGCCAACTACAATAAAAATAATGCTAAAAATCACTATCCCAGTGATTACATTCATAATAATACCACCAAGCATGACTATTAGGCGTTGCCAAGCTGGTTTGCTTCTAAACTCCCAAGGTTCTGGTTCGCGGTTTAGCATTGATTTGTCCATAGACTCATCAATCATTCCGCTAATTTTTACGAATCCTCCTAAAGGTATAGCTCCCCAACCATACTCAGTTCCCTTCCACATAAAGGAGAATACTTTTGGAGGGAAACCAATGTAATACTTTTCAACCCTCATTTTGAACAACTTAGCTGTAATTAAGTGTCCGAATTCATGGAGGGCTACTAATATAGAAAGGCTCAACAATAGTTGAGCAGCCATTATAAGAGCTTGCAAAATCTGATTTATCTAGGTAATGAATTACAATTGTACGCAAAAATAAGCGGTGCTTACATATGCGCTGGTTTTTTTGACAAAATCTGGAGTGGTTAAACCTTAATCTTCAGGGTACGGGATAAAAACGTAGTTGGTGAAATCTGGTTCAATTACAAAAAGGCAGCAGAACTCATCTACAGGTTTATAGTTACTATGAAACAACTCTAAATTTTCGGGCATTACTAAGCCACGTTGCTGAAATTCTTCCAAGAAGCTCACGTATATATGCCATTCAAGACCGTGCTCTATTTGTATATCCTTATCAATAAGTAAGGCACCAACAGCTTGCTTAACTCTGCAAATTGGAAAAATTGGGTGCTCAGAAATTTTTCTATCTCTGAGTAAATAGCTTACCTCTTTTAGTTGATCGGCTACTTTTATAAATTGGCTAGATATAGTACCAAGGTACTTGCCGTTTAATTCTGGGTCGTTTACCATAATGTTATGCTGCAAAAATACCACAGTTTTGGAAAACTGTAATTCACTTTGCTTAATAAAATATATTACTAACTTTGGCGCAGTTTAAAGCAATGCAATGAAAACAGTTTTAGTTACCGGCGCTGCTGGTTTTTTAGGCTCTCACCTATGTGATAGGTTTATAAAGGAGGGTTTTAGAGTAATTGGGATGGATAATCTTATTACTGGTAACCTTAAGAATATTGAGCACTTATTCGGTTTAAAGCAATTTGAGTTTTACCATCACGATGTAAGCAAGTTTGTTCACATACCTGGGAACTTAGAATATATCCTTCATTTTGCCTCGCCTGCGAGTCCTATAGATTATTTAAAAATTCCTATCCAAACCTTAAAAGTTGGCTCATTAGGAACGCATAACTTATTAGGGTTAGCCAGAAGTAAGGGGGCAAGAATGCTTATCGCAAGTACTTCTGAAGTATATGGCGATCCTCAGGTACACCCTCAAAATGAAGAATATTGGGGGCATGTAAATCCTATTGGTCCACGTGGTGTATATGACGAAGCTAAGCGTTTTCAAGAAGCCATTACTATGGCTTATCATACTTACCACGGTTTGGAAACTAGAATTGTTCGTATTTTCAATACCTATGGTCCTAGAATGCGTCTGGATGATGGCAGAGCGTTACCAGCATTCATGAGCCAAGCATTAAGCGGTGAAGACCTAACTGTATTTGGCGATGGTTCACAAACACGTAGCTTCTGCTATGTAGATGATTTGATTGAAGGTATCTATCGTTTATTGTTCAGCGATTATGCAGGTCCAGTAAACATTGGTAACCCTAATGAAATTACACTTCTGCAGTTTGCTGAAGAAATTATTAAGCTAACGGGTACTAACCAAAAGATTGTTTACCACCCTCTTCCTAAAGACGATCCTAAGCAACGTAAGCCAGATATTACCTTAGCTAAGAAACTTCTGGATTGGGAACCAAAAGTAGATAGAGCCGAAGGTTTAAAGCGTACTTACGAATACTTTAAATCTGAAATGGAAGCGAGAGGCTTAATAAAATAAGCTTTTAGTAGATAATTACTCAAAACAGCTATTCATCTAATTTGGTGAATAGCTGTTTTTTTTTGGGAATTAGTTCCAGAATTAGAATTTTTTTTTACATAGGGACAGTTCTAGGTATTTGAATTACTTCAAAAAGTACTTAAATAAGAAACCAAGAAGTTTATTCAAGGAGTTTGTGTTTAAGAAAAATACTTACTTTTTCGTTTTCTTGTTTATATAAACGTTTGGTGTGTATTGAATAGTTTTGCCATTAAATATTGTTTATTATTTTGAATATTACATATATATTACATTTAAATTGTAGAAGATATAAGGTCGATTATTTTATATATTTATCTTAAGTAACTGTATTTAAGGTGTTTGAAGTTTATAATTAACCTATAATTAACATTAGAAAGTATAGCTTTGCTTAAAGTAGTTGAATTAAATGAAATGTAAGGTTTTTGACCGCTTAGGCCCTTTCTCAGTTTATGTTCTTTATTAAGCAAAATACTTACTCATTGCTTAGATAGGCTGTTTTTTTGGTGTGAAAGTTGCAATTACTTTTGAACAACTAACAATCCAAAGATAACAGAAAATGATTCATCTCTACACAACTCAAAAGGTAAAGCTCTTCTCTATTGTGTTGGGCACAATTTTACTTTTATTAAATACTGAAGGTCAAGCAGCAAGAAGAACTTGGCGACCTACTACCGCTACTGGTACATGGAGTACTGCAGCTAACTGGTTGGAAGGTGCAGTACCAGTAGCTGCCGATGAAGTTATAATTGATCCTTCTGTTGATGTTTCAATTACAGGGGTGCCTTCACAATCAATTGATAGTTTAACTATAGGGGCTACAAGTGGTAGAAGTATTAATTTAACAGGAACATCTGGTACTTTAACTGTAGGAACCATTACTAGGCTTTTAGCAGGTAATGTTACTTTTACAATTAATGCATTAACTATTACAGCAAATGGAGCTGCTACCATAAATGCCTCAGCTACCTTGAATATTGCCAATGGTGCTACTTTTAATAGTGTTGGTGGGGTTACAGGGGCAGGTTCAATTTTGGTTTTTGGTACCCTTAATAATAATACAACAGGTACCAATTCTATTCAACCATCTATTGTTCAGGTTTATAAAGGTGGTATTTATTTACATTCAAGAAATGGGGGTGCAGTTACAACAGCAACTTGGAATACAGGTGCAATGGCGCGCTTTACGGGAATTACAAATACAACTCCATCAGCCAATATAAATCAAGCTTATTTTGATTTTGAATGGAATTGTGCACAAACTAGTAACATAGATTTAGGAATAGGGTCGGGTTTTTCAACTGCTGGCGATTTTAGAATATTAAGAACAAGTTCAGCCACTAATAGTGCAAATGGAATCAATGGCAACCCTTCAATCGGGTTCGCCTTAATCTTGTTTAATGGAAGTACTGCTTCTGATGTTTCTATCAATATTGGCGATGATTTTGAAGTAGGTACCACTGGAGCAACTACTGTGAATGCTTTTGTAGTTTTAAGTAATGGTACAGGAACAAATAATATTACCTTCAACATTGCCGATGATATGTTATTACAAGGCAATAATGCTAGTGGTAATGGAAATTCAGGTGCTGGTTTAGTGATAGTAGCGGGCGCAATTAGCGCAAGACCTTGTACTTTAAATGTAGGAGATAGATTTTCTCAAGGAAGCAGAACTACATTTTTATTGGCTTGTCCTGGAACAACCGCAAATACAGTTACAGAACTAAATGTAGCGAATGAATTATTTGTAGGTGAGGCAGGCAGAACCGTAGCAAATGATGTTGCATTCTTTCATCAATTATGGTTTGATGCTACAAGTACAGCTTCTGCAAACAACCAATCAACTGTGAAGGTGGGTACCCTTGGCAATTTTGGTGTTTTAAACATTTTAGATAATGGTACTATACATCAACTAACTGGGGGAACAGGAAACCATGGTAACAACCAATTATCGTTAAACGTGTATGGTAACATTAACTCCAACGGTACTGGTGCAATAACCAACACGCCCAGAATAAGCTTTGGCGCTGTAAATACTGCCAATGCAAGCACTGCTGGTAACACACTAAATGTTAATGTTTTTAAAGTAGCTGGAAACCACGGAAATATTCAAATAAATGGAACTGGTGGTTTTCATGGTTTTACTAACACTACTACTCCAGCTTTGCTTTTTGGGGGTACCACTACTACTGTTAATTTAGATATTGAAGGTTCGTTCTTATTAAATAATACTTTAAATGCAGGAGTTAACCTGTTTAGCGCAGGTTCTGGATCTGGAAACGCCTTTAACCTAACTGTTGATGGCGATATGCTTGTTAGAGCGAACTTAACCTTTAACGGATCAATTGGCAATAATGCTGTATTTACAGGTACTTGTAACAATCTAACTCAAACTGGCGCTGCTTTTAACTTTTCAGCAATTGGTGGTACCGCAACTGGAGCTACTACTTCATTTAACACACTGAATAGTGTTGCCTTTGGTGGGGGTAACTTTAACTTTCAAGCCAACACTGCACCTTCCACAACAAATACTCCTACTTTTAACATAGGAGGAAATTTATCTGTTTCTGGTGCAACTGTTCACTTTTATCCATCTACAATTGATAATCTTTCTGCTAACATTAACATTACAGGAGGACTGAGAACATCTGGTGGTACAATAACCACAAGTGGTTCACCAATGGCTATTAGAAGAAGTTCTATAACTTTTGTAGGAGGCGGAAACCACGTTTGGAATGGTGTGGTGGCAGGTTCTAGACTTGCCTTGGGTTCCACTATTGATTTTGTAGTACCAGCTACAAATACGTTGCAAATCACAAATTCACAGCTAATCAATGGCAACTTATTGGTAGATGGTAGCTTAGAATTTCCAACAAGTCCAGCTGTTACGTTTACATTAAATGGTAATTTAACTGGTACGGGTAATATTAAAATGAATGGCGCGCCGCATACTTTGGTGCTTTCAGGAACTGGAAGCCAATCTATTGATTCTATTTATACCAATAATTCAGGTTCAACTGTAGTATATAACAGTGGTTCAGCCTTAAACGTAATTCCGCTTTATTATGAGAACCTTCGTTTTTCAGGTAATGGACAGAAGGTAATTTCAGGTGAAGTTATCGTAACCAAAGATTTTAATATGGTAGCTGGTTCTGCTACTATGGGTAACACTAGTTCTTTGTTCCAAGTAAATGGCAATACTTACCTTAATTCAAATTCATTTTCCTTTGGATCTGCTGCAGCCCATAATGTAATTTTTAATGGCTTGGTAAATAGTGGTAGTATAAGTATGCCAACTAGTGCCTTTGCAAATAACTTGACTTTTGGTGGCGAAGCTTATGGTGTTTCGTTATCAGTTTCAAATAATACAACTGGTACTGTTATTTACAATGCTTTAGGAAAGCAAAACATATTAGCGGGTACTTATGCAAACCTAACCATTGATGGTTCAGGACTTAAAAATGGTAATAATGGCGCAATAACTGTAAATGGAAAGCTAACCCTTAAAGGAAGTGCCTTTGTTGCCCAACTTAATGGAGATATTACAAATAGAGCAGCTAATACAGCACTTAACTTAGGTGTTGGAGCACAAATTGAAGTTGATGGAGGTACCTTAAGTAGTGCTCCAAGGTTAGCAGTTTCAACTTCAACTTATACAGTTAGCTATTTAAGAAGTGCAGTTTCTGGTGCTGAATTAAGACCAGTGGTAGGTGTTTTGTCAGGTTTAAATATTTCAGGAAATACGGTAGTTACCTTAGATAGTGTGGTTACTATTGGTGCAGTGGCAATAAATGGCTCAATCAATTTCGGTACCGATGAGGGTGTATTAGATTTAGGTGCACATGACTTAACTATTTTCAGAACTAGTGCAGGTACATTCTTTGGAACAATAGGAGCTGCTAACGGTAAAATATTGACAAATGGTGTGGGTAGGTTAATCTTAATGGGTGGAACAACAAGAGCTAACTATAATCAAACTTATCCATTAGCTACTGGTATTGCTGGTGCTTATCGTTACAGCCCAATAGTATTAAACTTTACTGCTGTTAATATTTCAAGCGGTGGTTTAAATCTTCGTGCTATAGGTCAAAGACATCCACTTTCGGCAGCAAATATTGCTAATAAATACTATGAAGTTAGAACAACTGGTATCTGGACAAATGTAACGGGTAGCATAACTTTAGGTTATACTCAATCAGAAGTTAATGGCAACCAAACCAATTATGTTGGACAATTCTTAAACACTTCAAATGGTAGTAATTGGGGAGTAAATAGCGCAACTCTTTCTAACGGAGGCTCTACCCCAAATTTTACAACATCGTTCAATTATACAAACAGCAGCAATATTGCTGGAACCTATACCTTTGGTGAAGCAACTTCATTCCCTAGCTCAATTCTTTGGAGCAAAACAAGTGGCAATTGGACTACCTCAGGAACATTTGTATCTGATGGTTACTTAGGTTCAAATAACGAAGTTCCTACAGCTACTTCTTATGTAGTTATTGGTAATAATAGAACTGTTACCGCTAATACAAACAACCTTCAAGTTGCTGGTTTACTTCTTGAACCTACTGGTACTTTAGAATTAGGTTATACTGAGGGGCATAACTTTGGTAAAGTGAGTGGAAATGGAACTTTGAGCTTTGTTTTAGACTCAGTTTTCAGCGAAAATCCAGTTTTCCCATTAGGCGATTTTTCTGATTTCTTTAGCGAACAAGGAAATGGTTCTGTCGCTTTTGGTGGTGTTGGTACCTATTCTTTGCCATCAGGCATTACTACATATAACAACATAAATGTATTTGGTGGTGGCACAAAGCAAGGCCCAGGAAGTGCTTTTACCATTAGACGTCAACTTAACTTAGGTGTTTCAGGTGGTGCTAATACAGCCTTTTCAATTGCTAACGATATTTATTTCACTGGTGGTGGATTAAACGTAATTAACATAGCCAATAACTTCACTGGTACTATTAATCATATAACAGGTACCGCATTTTTCAATGGTAATGGTAACCATACTTTCAATGCTGGTAATACTGAACAGTTCTTTAACATGCGTGGTATTTCAGTTGGAACAAACGCAATATTAGTTTTAAGAAATGGCAATACCGGAAATCAATTCAACCTATCTGGTAACATTACTTTGAATACTACAAAAGGGGCAGGTTTAGTAACCGATGCAAATTTTGATGGTTTCAACTTTAATACCTCTAGTACAGTCTCGGCTCCAAATGGCGCAACATTAAACTTAACGTCAGTTGCTATTTCTGCTGGTGCAACAGTTACAAATACTGCTAACTGGATTTTAACCAACGATATCTTAAATAATGGTACTTTAAACTGTACTGCAGGAACCATTTTTTGGGGTAGAAACGCAGCAAATGCTCAAGGTTTACTTTATAGGACAGCAGGTAGCCCAGTTAATACATTCCACAATTTAGAAGTTGCAACTGGTAATTTTAGTTTAACCTTAGCAGGTACTACAACAGTGAGTAATACCCTAACGCTAAACAGGAACTTAGGCGGAACTGCCCAAGGCGTGTTTTTGCCAGCAAACGATGCTAATTACACTTACAACTTTAATAATGTTATTATTAATGAAGGAGTAATTGCTACTTCGGCACCATCAACTTCTAGTAGTTTGCATACAGTAAACCTATCTGGAAATGTGCAGGTTTTAACTAACAATGGCTTAAACTTATTTTCTCAAAGTGGTGGCTTTATTAATAGAGCTAATGTGAATGTAAATGGAGCAAGTGCAAAGAGTTGGTTATTAGCCAACGCTACTCAAGATGTTGGTACTTGGAATAGTTTAACTTTTGCAAATGGTGCAGGTAAAGTAATGGTGAACGGTATGGGTAACCTTAACCTAATGGGTTCATTAACTATGAGTTCTGCAAATGAGGTAAATATGACCTCTACACCTAATCAAAACAATACTTTACGTATATCATTAACCCCAGGTGCAGCTGCAACAATTGGTGGTACGGGCGTAGGTTTATTGGTATTGCCTAACCTTTCAGTTGGAGGTTCAGGTACTAACTTAACTTTAGGCAGAAACTTCACAATATCTGGAAGTCAGGTTTCTGGTACCTCTGCTTGGAATTCAAGGGCTTTCGGTATTCAGGCGGGCTTGGCAGTTAACCCAATTGTGAACTTTTCTTCTAGAACAATTACATTTATTGGTCAAGGTGAAATTATAAATGCATCTGATGCTTATTCAACTTGGATAGAGGGTTCTAGTACGTGGATAATTAATCCTTGCGGAGCTACAAATATTAATAACAATGTGTTTTTTAGAAATCTAATCCTTGAAGGTAATCTTACTTGTTCTGCAAACTTGTTTTTAAGAGCTGTAGCTTTTAATCCAGGCGATAAAATTTTTACACTTGGTTCTAATGCAGAACTAAGAGTAAGCGGAAGTACTACAACAACTAACCCTGCAGGAGTTTTTGGAACTAATTGTTCTGTTGAAGGTGGTACTTTTAGCGAAGGAGGTGACGGACAAACAGTATTCTATACAGCCACTGTTCCTCAAATAATTACTAATAGAGGTTACACAGGTTTAAACCTATCAGGTGGTGTAAAGAACCTCATTGGAAATACATCGTCAAGGTCTTTATTCAATACAACTTACCTAAACTTCGGAAACACTGCGGTTTCCTTTTCAACTTCCTATTTAGGAGAGTTAAGTTCTGCAACTGGTACAATTGATATGTCAGGTGCGGCTCATACATTAACAATTGGTTCACTTAACAATACAGTTGGAACGCTAATAACTAGTAAATCAGCAAACAGTACCATTGTTTATAATTCTAGCTTAGCGGCTAATCAGATTGTTTTTGGAAGCGATAACTACAGAAACTTAACTTTTACAGGTACAGGAGTAAAATTACTTTCTGGCAACGTAACGGTGGGTAATCAGCTAACGCTTACATCTTCAAATGTATTCTTAGCCAATAATAATCTTACTTTAGGTTTGAATGCGGCTGAAATAGGTACTCTAGCTCGCACTTCTGGAAATATTGTAACCAATGGTACAGGAGCATTTATTCGTTGGTATGGTGTTTCTGGATTACCAAATGCTGTAAATAGCATTTCTGGATTGTATCCTTTTGTAAGTACTAGTGGCCAATCAAGATTGGTAAGTTTATATTTCACAAATACAACAGCTTTAAATAGTGCAGGTTCAATAGGAATCAGGCATTCAGAAGCAAATGGTATTGCAACTGCTGCCTTTACTGATGGTGTTACTAATATCCAAAATCGTACTCTATCTGGCTGGATTTTTACAACACCAAACAGTCCGTTTTTATCTAGTGGACAGTCTATTGCACTACAAGTAACGGCAGAAGGTACTTGCGCACCTCCAGATAATACAGCAGCACAAGATTTAAGATTTACAACATCAACTGCCGCAAATGGAAATCATTTATCTGTTGCCACTTCAACTATATCCATACCTGTGGTTGCCAGAACTGGTTTGGTAATAGCTAACCTTACAGGTTCTTATCATGTATCAGGATCGGGAACTACCTTGCCTAACAATATTTTTACTGCAAGGGCAACAGGAAACTGGAATGCAACTGCTACTTGGGAAGGAAATGTGGTTCCACCTGCCGATGCTGCTGTAATTATTCCAGCGCCTTTTATAGTAACTTTAACTGCAAATGCGAGTTGTGCATCGCTAAACCTTGCAGATGGTGCAACATTAAATGCTGGATTATTCCAAATTTTACTTGGTGCAGGAAGAACCACTCAAATTAACGGAACACTTAATACAGCAAACAATAACTCAAAGTCGCTTTTTGGAAATGCTGGATCTACATTTGATGTGGTTACTAACAGCCTTCCTTCATCTTCAACAGTTGTTTTTTCACCAACAACTTCCGTAGTTAATTATAACGGAACTGGCGCACAAACTATTCAAGGCATTCAATACAGAAATCTGACAATTAGCACAGCCAGTAGAACAGGAAATATAACCTTTGAATCAGGTGCTACCACCTCAGTTAATGGTGTATTTACAACTCCAGTTACTTTTGGTTCAGGATTTGGATTTGTAACAACAGGCAGCACATTTAGATTTAATGGAGCTGATATTCAAACCTATAATGGCTCAATTAACTTTGATAATGTTGTTTTAGCTAACACAAATAATGAATTAAGATTTAATGGTACTATGGGAATTGCTGGTGTGTTAACATTTACTAATAACAACTTAGCAGGAAACCATACAGTAAACTTTAATGGAACTGGAAACCAAACAATACCAAGCGGGAACTACCAACGCCTAACTATTGGTGGAGGTGCTAGAACTGTAACATTATCGCCAACTGGTACAGTAATGATTACTACCGCATTTACTCCATCATATGACCCTGCGCTAACATATATCAATACCAATAGCACTGTAGGATATGCATTTGGATTGATGGTTAGAAACTTTGAGTATTTCAACTTAAGAATTGAAAACTCAGGAGCAATGACTTTTGATAATACCAATGCAGGTCCTGGAGCTATCAAAATTGCTGGTACTTTCCAATTGCCAGATAATACCCCTCTTATTACAACGGGTTCAACCGTAGAATATAATGGTACAGGCGCACAGACAATTTTAGGAGGTATAACTTACCATAATTTAATAGTATCTGGAAATAGAGGTACTGCTAATATGAACTTAGGTGGCGGTCTGCCAGTAACTGTTACAGGTAACTTTAACATTAGTGCAGCTACAACTGGTATTTGGACAGTTCAGCCTGTAACACTATCAGGTTCAACTGCTCAAACTATAACTGGGGTACCAACCTTTGCTTTCGCTAACTTAACTTTGCAAGGCACTGGACTTAAGTCATTAGGTTCAAATGTTACAATTTCTGCCTTAAGTACTCTTACCTTAAATGGTAATATCGAATGCGGAAATTTTGATTTCATTTTAGGTTCAACTGCGGGTTCAGTAACATTAAGTAATTCACCTACTGGAACAATTAGAACTAGCGGTACCGGAAAACTTATCAGGTTCTTTAATAACTCAACTTCTATTCCTGTTACTACAGCGCCAAGTAATGGTAATCAGCATTTGAACTTCCCATTAGCCACCTCGGCTGGTACAACCAGACAAGTATATTTCTTTAGTAGCGCAGCACAAACCCCAACTACGGCTGGATTTATTTCAGTTAGATACATAGATGGAACGAATAAGCAAACTGCTCCAAATACTGTGGTTGTTAATGGTCAAACAGTTTCTGCTATTTCAAAAGGTTATTGGGAAGTAAACTCAACTGTAACTTTCCCTAATGCTTTTGGAATGGGTATTAACAGCTATGGTATGTTTAATGCTACTAATCCATCATTATTACGTCCTGTAATTGGAGCAAATGGAACGCCTTCTTCAATTTCTGCACCTGCTGGAACGTGGACTGGTTCAGGCAATTTCCCTTCATATAATGTTGTAAGTACAGTTTCACTTTCAAATGCAGATAAGAATAACAAGATTTATTTCTTAGGAAGTGCAGAAGAAAATTTAGGTAACAGTTTCTTAGCTAACGCGGTATCTGGTAATTACTCAGATCCAGCAACTTGGTTGCCTAACGGTATTCCCGATGCCTCTGCAGGTGTGGTAATTCCTACTGGAACAAGTGTTACCTTAAATGGCAATTATTCAGCCGATTTCTTAGATGTTCAACCCGGTGGAACTTTTGAAATGGGTGCTAATAAGCTTACCCTTGGAAATAGTGTATTGCATACCTTAGCTGGTACTATTTCAACCACTTCAGATTCATTGATTGGTGGGACTGGCGGTGCATTCCCTAACAGATTGTTATCGGAATTTACAGTTGCTTCTGGTTCAACTATCATTTATGCAGGAAATACAACTCAACATATTAGTGCACTTACTTACAGTAATTTACAAAGTACTGGAAGTGGTCAACGTGTGTTTGCAAACGGACAAACCATTACTATTTCAGGTACATTTACCCCTGGAAACAATACTTATGTTACGACTGGTAGTACAGTTGTTTACAATGCATCAGGCACTGCAACAATTGCACCTTGTAACTACCATAACCTAACACGTTCTGGTATTTCATCTACTGTATTTGGAACAACAGGTGCTAATGGAAATATAATAGGCGTATCTGGAGTGTTAAACTTAGGTGCAGGTGCGTTAACATCTACCAACAGTACTTTAGAGTTTAATGGCGCAGGTTCTCAAACTATCCCAGCCAGAACCTACAATAACCTAGTTGTAAGCCAAAACAGAAACAATGGTAATATCACTTTGCCAGCATCTGGAACGGTTGCTATAACTGGTAGCTTTACAAATACTGCTACCAATGTGAACTTTATCACTACCAATAGCACTTTCGATTATGCAGGCACTGGAAGTCAGGTAATTGCCCCTTTCGGTTACAATAACTTAACTAATACAGGTAATGGTGCTCGTACATTAAGTAGCACTGGTGTAATTAGAATTGCAGGTACATGGTCTAGAGGAACAGGAACTTATACTTTGGGAACAAGCACAGTAGAGTTTAACGGTACTGGAGCACAAACCATTGGAAATGGCAACTATTATAACCTAACAGTTAGCAATACCAGAGGTAGTAACAACATTACTTGGACTCCAGGTACTTATACTATTCTGAATGATTTGGCTGCTAATGCAACCTTTACTAGCGGTAACCATATTATGACTGGTACAACAATTGATTTTGCAAAATCAACAGGTACAGCCAATATCCCTGGATTACCGTATGTGAATATTACCAATAGTGGCAATGGAAACAGAAACCTAACTGGTAACATAAGCATATCAGGAACATTTACTCGTGGAAGCGCTGGAGTATATACTACGAGTACATCTACCGTTAATTATAATGGTACAGGTGCTCAAACTATTGCGTCAATTGCTTATAATAACCTCACCATTAGCCAAAGTAGAGGTTCTGCTAATGTTACTTTAAACAATGCAAACACCATTAGTATTTCAGGTAACCTGGTGCTTTCAGCTTCAAATGTGAACTATGTACTTACTGGAACAACACTTCAATTTATAGGTGCTGCTCAAACCAATATCCCGAGTTTTGGAACTACTTATAACAACCTAACTTTCAGTGGTAGTGGTGAAAAGTCGTTTGCTGCAGCAGTAACTATGGCAAATAGTTCAACCTTAACACTTTCAGGAACAGCCGACTTAAATAACACGGTGAATAATGTTAGAGTTGGTACCACATCAGGAACCATTGCTAGAAGTGGAGGTTCTTTAAGAAATGCTCCTTTATTCCCGACAAGTCTTAATCTGAGTTATTTCTCTGGTGCAACCACTGGACCTGAAGTACCAACTAGTGCAACTATTTTAAACAATGTTGTAATTTCTTCAGGAGCAGGAAACAATGTAATCTTAGCTGCTAGTACTACACCAACAATCAATGGCAATGTGAGCTTAGCAAGTGGTAATCTGGATATTAACTCAGCTTCAAGCTTAACAGTTAATGGTCTATTGAATAGTTCTGGAGGCTTTGTAAAAGGAGGAACCAGCTCTAATCTAATCATAGGAGGTAATTCAGGTCTTAATGCTTCAATTCCTTTTGCTTCAGGTTTTGAATTATTAAATAATTTAACAGTGAACAGAAGTGGTTCTGCATCTACTTTAACCCTTGGTAGCAACCTAACTGTAAATACCAATGTAAACTTTGGTAGTTCTTCAACATGCAGAATCAATACTGGTGCTAATACTTTAACTCTTAGCCCATCTGCAACTATCACTGGTGAAACCAACGCTAAGTATGTTCAAGGTAACCTAGCTACAACCCGTACTATCAACAATAACCTAACAGGTGAAACCTTCGGTGGAATGGGCGTTGCAATCTCTGAGTGTAATAACTGCGGAATGGGTGATGTACAAATGATACGCAGGTCTGGTCCTGGTTCATTTGCAACAGGCTTAGGTAACCAAAGCATTAACCGTGTTTGGAGAATATCGCCAGCATCACAGCCAACTACTCCAGTAAACTTGACCCTATCTTGGTTAAGTGCCGATGATAACTATGTATCGCCAGTAGGTAATATCAATGTATTCAAGAGCACAGATTTAGGTACTACTTGGAACCGTGTATGGTGTGTACCAACAGCATTTACTGCTCGCACTATTACATTACAAACTAGCAGCTTCTCAGATTGGACTATTGGCGACGATAACAACCCACTTCCTGTAACGCTAGGTAACTTCACAGGTAAGCGTGTTGCAAGCACTAATCAATTGATTTGGAATACTCTTTCTGAAATCAATAACAAAGGTTTTGAAATTGAGCGCAGCATCAATGGTACTGATTTCCAAAAAGTAGGATTTGTAGAAGGTAACGGAACCACCAACAAAGCTCAGAACTATATCTTTACCGATTTATTCGGTGCAGATGCTTACTACCGCTTAAAGCAAGTAGATATTGACGGTAAGTTTGAATACAGCAAAACCATATTCATTGGTGGTACTGTAAGCGCAATTAACTTGAGCGTTTATCCGAATCCAACTACAGAATACGTAAATCTGGAAGGCATTGAAGAAGGTTCAATAGTTACCATTTACAACTTACAAGGTATTGTAGTATTGGAAACTACCTTTAACAACCAACCAATCAATGTAAAAGAATTAAGTAATGGCATGTACACCCTACAAGTAGAAGGTGTTAGCGTGAAGCTACTTAAGAAATAATAAATCAATCGGTACAGGCACATTATCGGTTTATCCTGCTCAGCAATGGGCAGGATTTTTTTGTATTATTGTTTTGCTATTTGATTGCTCACTTAACTACTTCCCTACCCCATGTATAATTTTTCCTACTTCAAAGAAAAGGACCAGCAAACCATTCTGAATTTTTTGGAGGAACATCCTTTTGCTTTTTTATCGGGTAGTAATGCGGCAGGCAAGCCAGTTGGTACCCAAGTACCCCTACTTTTTGAGGAACGAGATGGCGAATTATACCTCCAGGGACATATTATGCGCAATACCGATCACTATAAAGCATTTGCTGAAAATTCGAATGTATTGGCAGTATTTACGGGTCCAAGTGCATATGTAAGTGCCTCGTGGTATAGCAATCCGCAGATAGGATCTACTTGGAATTATATGAGCGTTTACATTTCAGGTGAAATGCGCATCATGAGCAGTGAAGAACTCATAGCCTTTATGCAGAAGCTCACCCTAAAGTTTGAAGGAGGTAATACTGCCTCTAAAACCATTTACGATAACCTGCCCGATTCCTTTTTAAGTAAGATGATGCCTGCCATTGTGGGCTTTGAAATAAAGGCAGCCCATTTAGATAATGTATTTAAACTAAGCCAAAATCGCGACCAAGCCAGCTACCAAAATATCATTACTCAACTCACTAACCGTGGTGGTGAAAGCGCACTCATTGCCCAAGAAATGATAAAACGAGAGTCGGCCTTGTTTCCTGAAGGTGTGGAGTGGGATGGGAGTAGGTTTGATAGTTGAATTTTTATAATCCCGTAGGGATGGCATTATTGTAGCACAAGTAACGCAGATACACAAACCCAACCCCGCAGGGGTGGCATTATTATAGTATTGTTTAGCTACTCCTTCGTTTCCTAAAAGGTGAAAACAGTTTTATTTAAATTACCATTGTTTTTAATTGCTCAGTAAGAAGTTTTTTCCGTGCAGCAATAAATTCTCTAAAATCAAGTATATCTAAGCTAACATTTGGTATCAGTTGGTTAGATTTATCAATATTATTATTATCTATCCAATCCTTTAATGGTTTATCAAGCTTTGATTGATTCAAAGTTCCATTTAATAATTGAAGATTTAGAATACTATTCCAATTAGAAGGATCAGAATAAAATTTATAATCTTCTTCGTTGTCAAAATCAATACGTTTTCTTTTATAAAAATAGCTTGCAGGATGTAAATGGTCTTTGTGATATTCTTGATTATTAAAGTTAAGATGTGAATATAGTAATGATAAAATAGAAAAACAATTACTATCATCTTTTTGTATTGTCAAAAGCTTATCTATAAAATCATTATCGAAGGATAGATTTTTTGAAGGGTTTGATTTAAATTCATCCTTAATCCTGTTTAACGGAAAATTATTATCTTTTTTATTTTCTAATAATTCTATATTAATTATTTTCTTTATTATTGTTAAAACATTATCAGATTGACTACCAAATACACCCTTTAAAAGTGAAAGACATATCCATTTTTTTATTAGTAGTTTATCCTCTATATGTCTTATTGGACTATTAATACTGTCTTCAATTCCTTTGTGATAGATATAATAAATAATTGGAATTACCGCATTTTTGGCTCTTAAACTATGATTATTAAATCCTAGGTTAGAAAGTAGAATAAAGGATTCAATAATGCACTTTTTTATTTTATCCCAATTTTCTTCAAATACATTAACACTACTTTGATCAAAATTCTTTACTTGAAACTTAATATTGTCCTTAAACAAAACAAGACATGTTTTTAATATAAAATCCTTGCTTATTAAGAATCCAGGATTACAAATTTCAAAAACTTTCTTTTCAACGTCTGGAAATTCCCTTTTTGCATCTATTTTCCAATGTGCTGTTGTGATCGACATAAGTAAGTCGGAAAAACTTAATGGCTCGGCGCCATTGTTAGTTCGAATAAAAATATCCAGAACAGTATCAATTTCTTGAGTAGTTTCTAGATAATAATTAATTAATTTGTCTTCAAATATAACCTTCCTAAGTTGGAGAAGGGTGTTATTAGTAAATGTTTTAGTTGTCCAATCTTTTTCGTTAATGAAATTTTTAAGATCATTCAAGTTTTCGAACTTTAAAATTTCGTTTACCTTAAACCAAATATTATCTCCATCTTCTTTGCGGATTAATTCCTTTTTGGTAAGAAATTGAAAATCAAATATCATTTGCCTCTCATTTTCCTCAGGTAAAGCCTGTGCTAGGTTTATATATAAGTGCCTTGTTGGGATGTTTTCTTCATTATCAACCCACCACTTTTTTGGAAGTTTGTAGGCATAGGAACCCTTTAAACCTATGTAAAGACTTGTAAGTCTTTGCTGTCCATCTATTACCGCCTTAAAATCATTACTACCTTTTGTGTCAATGTCAAGATTTTCTTCTTTAAATTTTTGCCTGTACTCTGTTAGGAATTGATAGAATTTGAACTCGTTTTTTATTTTACTTTCTTTTACTTCCCAAAACATAAAAGAGTTAATAGGATAGCCACGCATAATGCTATCAAATAACACTATTATTTTGTTACTACTCCAAACGAACTTCCTTTGAATCCCAGGAAGTAAATATGTTCGATCAACTAAATGATCGATAGCATTTTTAATTGTAATAGGGCTTGCGAATCCGTTGGACATATTTTGTAGAATTAAAATAAAGGGCGAATTGGTGTTTTTTTGGTAGTTTGATTCTAAAGAAATATTATTTATTCAAAAAACTCTAGCAGAGAGGAAGGGATTCGAACCCTCGATACGGTTGCCCGTATACACACTTTCCAGGCGTGCTCCTTCAACCACTCGGACACCTCTCTGTATATTCAGGCTGCAAAAGTAAGCGTATTTTCCGGCTATTTGACTTGCTAGGCATAACTTCTTGCTTTTTGTGACTAATCTCAGATTAAACCTTTAGTTTTGTAGTATGGTCTAAGTGCCAACATCAATTTAAAAGTGCTGCGTTTCTTACTTGTTTTCTGGGCTGTATCTATTGTTGGTGGGCTTGCCTTAGCGCAACCTCGTAAGACGTTGCCCGTGGCAGATGTTTTGCAACAATATATCCGTATCCCTTCTGAAAGTGGGTTTGAAAAGCCTGCGGGTGAGTTCCTGCTAAACTATTGTAAGGATATTGGGCTGCATACGGTGGTCTTTACCGATTTAGATAGCAGTTATAACTTCGCTGCTAGTCTGTTCCCGTTAACCGATAGAAAGCCTGCCTTGGTGTTTCAACACCATATAGATGTGGTTCCTGCAGAAGAGCCTTATGACTGGACCTTCCCTCCTTATGAGGCTATCAAAAAGGATGGCATCATTTACGGTCGCGGTGCTTTAGATGCTAAGGGGATTGGCATTATGCAGTTATACGCCTTATTAAAGTTCAAAGAAACCTATCCCAACTGGCAATCATTGCCTTTTAATGTGGTAATCTTGGCCTTAAGTGGTGAGGAAACAGGTGGTAAAAATGGGGCTAAAATTATAGTAGATCGGTTTTTGCCTTTGCTTAATCCTTTTGCCGTTATTGGTGAAGGCGGTGCAGGTATTCGGGGTATAGTCCCTGGAAAACCTTCTCAAGATATCATTGCTATTTCAGTAGCGGAAAAATCTAACCTTTGGCTGCGGTTAGATTTGAAGTTTCGTAGTTCAGGGCATAGCTCTACCCCACCCCGAAAATCGGTAAATAAGGCAATGATTAGGGCTTTGAATCGGGTTAACGATTTGGATGGTTCTATCAAGTTCAATAAAACTTCCAAACGAATGTTCAAGGAATTCGGACATTTGGTAGGTGGCACTACTGGCTTTGTGATGCGCCACCCTAATTGGTGGATATTCCGTTCTGGTTTTAGAAAAGCTATTGAGAAAGAGCCTATTTTCGATGCGATGATGAGGAATACGACTATTCTCACCAATATCGCTAATCCACCAGGACCCTTAAACCAGATTGCCAACAGGATTTCGGCCTTTATGGATTGTAGGCTACTGCCGGGTACCAACCCTAAGGCATTTTTGCGCAGTATTCAATTCAAAATGTTGGAGCCTAACTTAGAAATAACAGTGTTAGATGCTGGTCCTTCTTCGGAAGAATCTGATCCTAAGCATATTGTTTTTAGGTCACTGGCCAAGGCTTCTGAAAATACCTATCCAGGAGCGAAGGCAATCCCTATTCTTTTCCAAGCCAGTACTGATAATAATTACTTTAGAGAAAAGGGAATCCCTACGTATGGACTTAATCCTGTAATGCTGGAACAAGGAACAATGGAAAGTATCCACTCTATAAACGA
>JAIYDB010000004.1 GCA_027487695.1 Cytophagaceae bacterium
ATCCATTGATCGCACCAATTGCTCATCTTTTCTGATGAATCTATTGGCTGCCATATTCAAGAACAGAGCCACGAAAGGCAAATACAAGCCTACTTCATTAAAGCCAATGAACTTAGGGTCGGTTACTTCTTCAGCTATTTTAATGCCCATAAACGTAGTTACACCAGTTGCCAATATAGTAAGGCTAAAAGCAATGCCTAGTTTCATTTGCATTAATCGGTTCTTGTATTGCGTAATAGAAAAAGCCAAAATAACTATTCCCAAAATTGCACTAGCCGCTATATACCAATTACTTGAAGCCGATACTGCTGTATTGTTCAATGTATTTGCAGTTGCCGCATAATCGGTTCTTGCCCAAGCATCTAAAACTACATTCTTGGTTTTATCAGGACTTGTTTTGCTCCAAATAGGAACAAACAAAAACACAGAAAGGGCAACAATAGATAGCGCTTGGAATAAGGTTTGGATTCTCTGAATCATCGGAATAATTTTCTTTACAAACGCAAAACTACACAACCTGCGCTTTCGCCAAGGTATGCCTTTGCGATATTCGTAAATCTTCTGCTAAAATTTGGATGGCATTCGGGTTTACTTCCCAAGTAATTTCCGTTCCCAAGAGTGCCGATTCGCCATCGTATTGCACTAAGCCCTCTGAAATTCTGTTTACTACTACCTTCTTTACTTTTTTGTAATACACTTCCCAATTGTGTTCAATACGCTTGGTAAAGAGTTTGTAAACAAGTGGTACCCATCGTTCCATACCAAAAGGCTTAATTACTACCAAATCCAAATACCCATCGTTTACTTCTGCCTCTGGAGCCAAAAAGGCATTGTTCCCAATTTGTGCCGCATTACAAACCGATAGCATAAAAGCGGGTAATTCTATCTGCACAGGTGCTTGATCCAATTCTTCCCAATAAGTTACCTGATAGGTTTTAGGCTTATATATAAACAACTCCGTAGCTGAAAGCAGCAAGTAATTAGGCAAACCCCTGAATTTGGAACTATTGAATCGTTTGGCAACCTGCGCATCAAAGGCCAAACCCGCCGCACAGAAAAAAGGAATATCGTTCATCATTCCTATATCTATAGGCTGGGGACGGTAATGCAGCAGACCGTTAATTGCTTTTCTATGGCTTAGCGGAATGGCCAAATGCCTTACCAATCCATTTCCAGAACCCGTTGGCACAATACCCAAGGCAGTATCCGTACCAATAAGTGCACTTGCTACTTCATTCATAGTACCATCGCCGCCAATAGCTATAACCGCATTGGAGCCCTCAATTACAGCATCTTGAGCAAGACTACGAGCGTGTCCTACGCCCTCAGAAAAGGAAATATCGTGCGTAAAGCCCGTTCCCTTCATCAATTCATCAATCAATATCGGGATTCGTTTTTTTTTTTTTTTTTCTGCAACAGGGTTTCTGATATAATAAATATGTTTGCTCATTGGGTTGTGGAGTTATAGGAGCTTATGCCATTCAGGTGGGATAATTCTATTTCCTGATTGCTACAAAATCCTTACCAAAGGCAGTCTAAAACTTCTATTAAATCTATATTTAACATTGCCTGCATTAGTACAATACTGCCAAATTGGATTTGCATTTGCACTTGGTACCTATATTGCTTAAATTGTATGCACTATGGTATTATTGTAAAGTAATACCCCCTACAACAGTCCCTTAGGCCGGTTTAAACTATTGAACCTTAGCCGTATATAGATGAAGAAAAAAGAAGAATCACAATTTGAACTCGCATCGGAATTCTGGTACGACGAATTGAGCGAAGTAAACGAACGTGGTGAAAACGGCGAGGAGAATGGACAGGATGGCAGTCCTGTTTTCAATTCAGATGTACCTGAAACTTTGCCTATTTTACCATTAAAAAATACTGTTCTTTTCCCAGGGGTAGTTATGCCTATCACTTTGGGAAGGAAGAAAAGCATACGTTTAGTAGAGTCTGCTAACCGTGGCAACCGCATTATTGGCGTTGTAGCCCAAAGAAATATGACCGAGGAACCCACCTTGGCCGATTTATATTCTGTAGGTATAGTAGCCCAAATTTTGCGTGTAGTTGTGCTGCCAGATGGCACCAATACCCTCCTTATTCAGGGTATGAGCAAAATGGAAATTAGCGAGCTGGTACAAACCGAACCTTGGTTGGTAGCATCTGTTAAGCCCATTCGCGATACCTTAGGTAAAGGTTCTAAGAAAGAAGGAAAAGTACTTTTAGATACCCTAAGGGAGACAGCCTCAAAGTTAATGGCTTTGAATCCTGATATTCCGCCGGGTGCTAAAATGGCATTCGAGAATATCCAAAACCCTATTTCTACTACCTATTTCTTAGCGGGTAACATAACTGCTTCCCTACAAGAAAAGCAGGATTTGCTAGAAATGAACGAGGCACTTCGCAGAGCTGAAGGCTTGCTTCGTTATTTGAACCAAGAAATACAACTGCTTGAATTAAAGCATCAAATACAAAATAAAGTATCAGGCGAAATAGACCAGCAGCAGCGCGATTTCTTCTTGAAGCAGCAAATTAAAGCGCTACAAGATGAATTGGGTGGCGAAGGCGCTGAAGCTGATATTGATAACTTCCGCAAGAAAGCAGCAACCAAAGTTTGGTCGGAGTCAGTTGAAAAGCACTTCCAAAAAGAGCTTGATAAATTGGCACGCATAAACCCAATGGCAGCCGAGTATTCTATCGCGATGAATTATGTGGAGTTCCTGACCGATTTGCCTTGGGGCGAATACAGTAAGGATAACTTCAATCTGAAGCGTGCCAAGAAAATTCTAGATGCCGACCATCACGGACTTGAAAAAGTAAAAGAGCGTATCCTTGAATACCTAGCGGTATTGAAGCTAAAGCAAAATATGAAGAGCCCTATCCTTTGCCTATATGGGCCTCCAGGGGTAGGTAAAACCTCATTGGGTAAAAGTGTTGCCAAGGCCTTGGGACGTGAATACATCCGCATGTCCTTAGGGGGTGTGCACGATGAGGCTGAAATCCGTGGTCACCGTAAAACTTATATCGGGGCTATGCCAGGTCGTATCATTTCAAATATCAAGAAAACAGGTAAAAGTAATCCTGTATTCATATTAGATGAAATTGACAAGCTAGGAAACGATTTCCGTGGCGATCCTGCTGCTGCATTATTAGAAGTACTTGACCCTGAACAAAACAGCACCTTTGCCGATAACTACCTAGAAGTAGAGTACGATTTAAGCAAAGTGCTATTCATAGCCACCACCAATTCATTAGATTCTATTCACCCTGCCTTGCGCGATAGGATGGAAATTATTGAACTGAACGGCTATACCTTAGAAGAGAAAATCCAGATAGCTAAGAAGCACCTTATCCCTAAGCAATTAGACGAGAACGGACTTAAAGACTACAAACTGAAGTTTGAAACCCCTGCCATAGGTAAGGTAATTGAAAGCTATACTGCCGAAAGCGGCGTGCGTAGTTTGGAGCGTAACATTGGTAAACTCATCCGTAAAATTGCCAAGCAGGTAGTAATGGAAGAGGAAAACATTGTCGATACCATTACCCCTGAAGTAGTAGGCACCCTGTTAGGACCAGAACGCTACGAAAAGGAACTCTACCAAGATAACGAAGTTGCAGG
>JAIYDB010000053.1 GCA_027487695.1 Cytophagaceae bacterium
CAGCAGTACCCGCAGCAGAACGTATTAAAAGCGGCCTTACAGATACACTCATCCGTTTATCCGTTGGCGTAGAAGACGTTGACGATTTGATAGAGGATTTAGCGCAAGCGATAGGGTAAGGGGAAAAATGCGCCCTTTCAATTAACCTTAAAAGGGCGCATTTATTTATTTTTGACAATGATAAAGAAAGATCCTTTTGAAATAGATGTTACTATTGCAGTTATGATTATAGTAACGAATATCATACTAATACTTATTTTTTCCTTAAGTGATCAATTATTTATAATTAATGATTATAAAAACAATTCTGGACTTTTTTTAATTTCTTTATTCTTTATCGGGATTTTTTTATTGAGAAACTTAGGTTTTAATAGAGTGTTTTCATATCTCTATAATGTTTTAGGTAGGATAATTCTTAAGATTTTTTTAAGTTTTTCTTCTTCTTTATCCTTGGTGACAATGTCATCTTTAATTTTTAATCAGATCAATTTCCAAAAGTCTAAATCAAACCCATTAATTGTTTGTAGTGCAACTGTTGAAATTAATAATAACAGGAACGGTACTTGGTTAAAATACGAATTAAATAACTTTTCAGGGTCATTAAAGGTAAAAACCACCGAACGACTGATAGAACTTTCTGAACAACCATCATCAAACTATTATTTAAAATTACATGGTCGTAAAGGATTTTTTAATAGTTTTTGTGTTGAAAAGTACAGTATCGAAGAAGTTAAATCTAAATAATAGAAGGTTTATCAATGTCTTCTTTAAACAAATCACTAAAGCTAAACATTAAAACTCAATCCTAATTTTAGTCAATACTCCTTATAAAGTACTAATTTTAGGCGTTCAGTATTATCTCTAAATTCCTATGCTATTAGATATAACCTACTTTCTACGTCGCATCAACACCTTGGAAAGGGCTTATAGTCTATTGCAAGAGGTTGATGCCGATACTATTGAGTATGATATGTATCGCTCTGCCTGCATTAAGGAGTTTGAGATTATACTTGAACAAGGTGGTAAACTACTTCGTAAGGTGTTAAAGCCTTATTTTCATTCTGATAAAGTAGCTGATAAACTTTACTTTAAAGATATTTTCCGTCAAGCAGTTTTGCGTGATTTAATAAGTGAAGATGCTTGTGAACGTTGGCTCATCTATAGAGATAGCAGGAACAATACAGCCCACGATTATGGCGTTAATTTTGCCGAGGAAATCTTGACCATCCTTCCTCAATTCATTACAGATGCTAAAGATTTAGCCACCCTAATCCAAAATTCCAATGCTCATTAGACCCATAGACCACGAGCGATTAATTGCCATTTTTGAGTCGGCCTCTATGCCAATTCAGGTGTGGGCGTATGGCAGTAGGGTAAATGGTAGAGTGCACAATGGTAGCGATTTAGACTTAGTGATTCGTACCCAAGACAATGCTAAGTTGCCTACTGAGGTTCTACAACCGCTATTGGATAAAATCAAATACAGTAATATCCCCATTATCGTGGAGCTTTTCGATTGGGCTAGGTTGCCTGAAAGCTTCCATAAAAATATATTGGCACAACACGAGGTGCTGTTTACAAGTCCTGATTTTAAGGCAGAAGAAGGTCTTAATCAATAAGGTGCAATAAGGTATTGAAGTTGTTCGTATCTTAGAATTAAGTTTGAATCAATTGCCTACCAATGAATCCTTATTTAGCTGCCTTTCTCGATCAATTTACAGAGTTTTCTCCTGAAGAAAGAGCGTTGTTGGGCAAGCATTTAATTGTAAATACCTTTGAAAAGGGCACTTACTTGGTGAAAGAGGGCGATCAGATAAGTGCTTGCTTCTTTGTGCTTAATGGCTGTTTAAGAGCCTATAAGCTAGTTGATGGACAAGAGAAGACCACGGAGTTCTACTTTGAAAACGAGGCCGCAGTTTTCTATTCAACGGTGAGTACCCCAAGTTCTGCTGAGTTGTATTTAGTAGCCGCCGAAAATACGGTTTGCATTGTAGGTGCCGATACCGATGCATCTGACCTATATAGTCAATTGCCGGCTTTGGAAAAAGTTACGAGGGTTATGATGGAGCAAGATTTCGGCAAAACCCAAGCAAGGCTTACCCATTTTATTACCTCTTCGCCAGAAGAGCGTTATATGGAAATTATGAATAACCGCAAGCACTTATTGCAGCGAATACCTCAGCACCAAATTGCGAGTTATATCGGTGTAACCCCTGAATCGCTAAGCAGGATTAGGAAGCGTTTATTGGTTCAATAAACTACCCTTTTTCCTGAATTTGATAAGCAGCCAGGTGGCAGAGCCTAATTCTCCAAATGCCATTGGTAGGCTGGTAATGCTTTCAACAGTAGTTTTATAGGTGGCATATTGCTCCCAACCCAAGTTTAAACTATTGGTAACGAGGTAACAAGTGGCGGCTAACCAAATACTTAAGCTTATCCATTTATGGGCAGCATTGGTTTGCCAAAAGGCATATCCTAAAATGAATAAGTGTACCGCAAACACCACCAACCCTGCCGACCAATAATATTGGAAGTCAGCCATATTTTCCGCCACAGATATGGTATCAGAATGAGGCATTGGTAAGAGTTGGTAAATCGCATATCCCCAGAACAGACTGTAAATTAACCTGCTCTGAGCTACCCAAGTAGCCAACTTACTTTTCCAACTTCCGAAAAGGTTACAAAAGAGATAACAACTCAGAATATCTAACACCAGTACCAATAAAAATGCTGTAAGCATTACGGTATACAATAAGGTATTATCTGCTAAATTACTGAAATTGAATTGGTTGCCATCAATTTCTTGAAAGGCGCAGCCATACCCGATTCCTGCGAGTATGGCCATTGCCCATAGAGTGATGCCAGTTGCTAAAGCCCATTTTCTTTCCATTGTTTGTGAGTTTATATTTTCCACAAACCTACGGCAGGGCTATTGCCTATATCGTTGACTTAAGATAAGAAATGCAGTTGATGCAGAAAATATTTATCGTATTAAGTGCGGCACAAAGCGGCTGGTATTGCCTCTGAACAGCTTTAAATTTACTTTACTTCTTTTCCTTCGGTGGAACTAGAAAAGGACCTCGCATGTAGTTGCTTGGATTAATGACAAGCCATTTATGGGGTTTCCAAGTAATACCAAAATTACAAATTGTTATATCGCGAGTACCAAAGGAAGTAATAGTATCGTGGGGTAAAAAGGAAGCTATAATTCTATTAGTTTCCTTTTTTGGTATTGGAAGGAATGTTCTTTTTATGTTTATTTTAAACCTCTTATTGTATTGAAAAGTAGAATCTGTGGTGCCATTTTTGGTATTGAAACCAACGCAACTCACAGTATAGAAATAATTCCCTTGAGGTAGCCATACATTGAATTCACCATTATTGTCCGTTACAGTCCTTCTAACTATCTGATTATTTTGATAAAAACTAATATTAGCACTTGGTATTACTTCATTACTTAAACTATCTTGAATAATACCTTTAAATTCTATAAGGTGGTTAGCAGTTAACTTTACTTGCGCTATGAGGTTGTTACAAATAAACACCAATAAAAGAATAGGAAATATTTTCATAGTCATGCTTGATTAGTATTGGTTAATAATAAGACTTCCATTGCTCATTAACGGTTGCCTCTTGGGTAATTATTAAGATTATTGCCTTTTTTCCTTTACTTCTGAGGGACAAGGAAAGGACCCCTAATATAATTGCTCGGGTTAATTATTAAACCACCGCCTAAACTAAGATGAACAATTCTGTAATCTGGATTTCGCAAGCAGTAATTCGCAATAACTCTATGATAAGTTTTTATCACCACATCTGAAGTAGTATTGGTAGCTTCAGATAGTTTTATTTCAAAGGACTTGCTATTATGAAAGGTTGAATCTATAGTTCCCTTTTTGTAATTATATCCAATACAGCTAATAATATAAGAATAATTACCTTTCGGCAGCAGAACTTTAAATTCACCTTTATCATTTGAAACCGTTCTTTTAACTAATTGCTCATTTAAATAAAATCTAATATTTGCATTTGGTATTACTTCATTACTTAAACTATCTTGAATAATGCCTTTAAAAGCCACGGAATTTCCATTCGGTAAAGCATTACTCTGCCCATTTACATTCAATGCAAATATTAAACATATTAAGAGGTAGATGTTTTTCATTTCATTCTTTAATTTATCTGAAAGGGCTTTGTTCCTGATAGACAGTTTTTAAGCCTATTTGGTTGCCTCTCCTGTAGGCTATGGACTTGAGCTTTAATTGGTGAGTTAATTTACCTATATTAACTGAAAACAAAACTAATATGGATAACAGCAATACTTTACTAGCCCTTGAAGATGAACAACTAGCTAAACTTAGGGGCATAGTTGAAAAATCAATCTCAGAAGAAAAGTTAATTGTTGAAAACTTACTGAACGAACCCAAAGAAGTACTCACCAAAGGGCAGTCCATTTCTGATTTAGTGGCAAGTTTTGGCGGTAGTTGGAAGTTTATTATAAGTTTTTCCCTTTTGCTTACGGCTTGGATTACCTATAATTCAGTGGTTACAAAATCGTTCCAGTTTGACCCATATCCTTTTATTTTAATGAATTTGGTGCTATCGGCAATTGCTGCCTTGCAGGCCCCCATCATTATGATGAGCCAAAACAGGAAAGAGGAGAAAGACCGAAAGCGAAGCGAAAACGATTACCTCATTAACCTTAAAGCAGAGTTAGAACTCAGGAGTTTACATCAGAAAATGGACTTGCTCTTAGAAGAACAAATTAAAGTGCTGTTCGATAGCCAAGCAAATCAGTTGGCTATACTTAAGTCCATTGAAGAACAAGTAACTAAACTTGAAAACAGAAAACAGTAATTACTATTTTGCCAAACGCACAAAATACTTTATGGGACTTTTTCTGATGATCTCGTGTCCCTCAGCTTCTAGCTTGGTAGCCTGGTATTCCAAACCTTTTGGGAATTTAGGATTTAATTCACCTTTCTCACCCACTACACGCCAATAGGGAGCAATCTCAGTTTTGCCTGCTGCGGCATCTTCTTCGTTGGCTTCAGCAACTATTCGCAAGAAAATACCTGTGGTAAGGGGACAGGAAAAATCGGCATTATAGGTTACTGCTAAGGCATCTCTTAGCTGAGGAACAGTGAGTAAGCTACCTTTAGGAACTTCTGCCACTATTTTCTCAATTGCAAGGGGACTGCTAATAAGCATTTTAGGTCCGCCGAATTTTTTCTCCCATAATTCTGGGGCCTGCTTAATTTCAGGTTCAGGATGATGGTTTACTTTATCGCGCCAAGATTTTTTACCTTTCATAGCCATAGATTTTATACTGCAAGTATGTAATTTTTAGGATGTATGCCAATAAGCAAATGGGATGAAAACAAGGATTTTTAGGATGGATGGTAGGTAGTTGTGTTAATTTTTAGTAAAAATGAGTGGTTAATCAGGATTTTTGAGAACTTTTTCATTTCTTGCCATTCAATCTTACTCCTAATATTTTGAAGACTCTTATAGTTGCCCTTACTCTTTTAATTACCTTATTGACTGGTGATACTTGGGAAACGCTGGTAGATAACACAAAAAAATACACTATAGAACACCCTGCCGATTGGAAAGTATCTAGTGTTGGTGATATGGAGTATTTGTTAATGCCGCCTATTGATTCTTCGGATAAGTTTGCTGAAAATATTAATATAGTGATAATGCCAAATCCTGATAATACTGAGGATATGGGTCCTTCAATTGCTGCTATCAAAAAGCAATATAAGGCAATGATAAAAGGTTATGAATACATCTCTTCAGGTGATTATCCTGTTGGTAAACTAAAGATGTTTCATATTAAATATAATATGCTTTACGATACAATCAATACGAATATAAATCAATACTTTTATTTGACTAAAGCGAATATATATATTATTACTTCAACCACACCAGTTAAAGGTGATCCGAGATTCCCTGCTATTTCTGAAAAAATAGTAAAAACTTTTAAGCTGCTTTAAAAATTAACTAAGCATCCAATGAAAATTTTACTCATCTCTTTAGTACTCTTTTTCACGAATATTGCAGAAGAAAAGTGGAAAACATTTGTTGATACAGCGAACAAATATACACTTGAGTATCCTGCTGATTGGGAGGTTCAAGAAATTGGTGGTAGGAAAGGTTTAACAACCTTATTGGACGATGAAAACGATAAATTTGCTGAAAACCTCAATGTGATTTCAATACCTTTCATAAAGACCGATGTATCTCAGCCTGGATTTGAAAAAGGTATGGTAGATCAGTTGAAGACTCAGTTCAAAACCTTTAAGTACCTAGGTTCAACTGTAAAAACACTTAACGGCAAGAAAATGCTAAGGATTAATTATATTACTGATTATGAAGGAATTATGTTAAATCTTTCACAGTATTTATACAGTACTGAATCTCGATTGTATGCAGTAACTGTAACCGTTCCTGAAAAGGGAAATCCTGCATACATTACTCTTGCTGAAAAGGTTATAGGTACTTTGAAAGTTACGAAGTAGTAATTATAAAATAGCCCGCATCGCGGGCTATTTTAATTTATTCCTTTTACCTTCTTTTTGGTTTATCGTCGTCTTCCCAATCGCCTTCTTCTTCATCGTCAAAGTTGGTATCGGTAAACATGGCACTCATCATATCACGGAACTGAGTGCCTTTGGTGAGTTTATTTCTGCCAATAAGGTTGTATTCGCCTAGGCTATGCAATACAAACTCTGCCCAAAACAAGGCATCTGCTTCGTTTAAATCGGGTAAGGTGTGCATTACCAACTCTATCAAGCCAGGTACATTATGCAGCTTTTCTTGGTAGGCTAGGTGGTAATCTGCTTCTAATAAATCTAGTTCATTGCCTTGCTCAAACCAGTTGGTAATTGGGGCATAAGGATTACCAGTTTTTAATTTTCTGGCTTTATCTGGCTCCGTAAAGTATTGACCAAATTGGGTTCTAATGGCTAAGCCTAAAAGGTTTTGTGCCACAATTAGTGAACCTTCTTGCTCACCTTCATATACCAGTTCTACCTTACCTGTAATACTTGGGATTAGACTATTAAAATCGCCCATACGCAAGGTGGTGGCTGTTTCACCATTCATAATCATCCTGCGTTCGGCACCACTGCGTAGGTTCTCTAATGCAGAGATGGTTAAACGTGCAGATACGCCGCTTTTCACATCTACATATTCACTCTTACGAGCTTCAATGGCTATTTGTTCAACCAAGTCAAAGGCAAGTGAAGGCAGGTGAATATGCTCCTGTCCCTTTTTAACCTTGGCTTCTTGCATGGTAATGGTTTTACCAATGGCTAGGGTAGCAGGGTAGTGGGTAATGATCTGGCTATCAATTCTATCTTTCAGCGGGGTAACTATGCTACCACGGTTCGTATAATCTTCAGGATTGGCAGTGAATACAAATTGGATATCTAAAGGCAAGCGCACTTTAAAGCCACGAATTTGAATATCGCCTTCTTGTAAAATATTGAATAACGATACCTGAATACGTGCTTGTAAATCAGGCAATTCATTGATTACGAATATACCTCTATGGCTCCTTGGGATAAGACCGAAGTGAATTACTCGCTCATCGGAATAAGGGAGTTTTAGGTTGGCCGCTTTAATAGGATCTGCATCACCAATTAAATCAGCTACTGAAACATCTGGAGTTGCTAGCTTTTCAGTGTATCGTTCTGAACGATGTATCCAAACAATAGGGGTATCGTCGCCTTTTTCAGCGATAAGATCAATAGCAAATCTACTTAATGGCTTTAAAGGATCATCGTGGAGTTCACTACCAGCAACAGCGGGCATATACTCATCAAGCAATTCCACCATTAAACGGGCAATTTTGGTTTTTGCTTGTCCACGTAAACCCAATAATATAATATGGTGCTCACTTAAAATGGCGCGCTGCAATTCAGGCAAAACAGTTTCATCGTACCCGTGAATACCTTCAAACAAAGGAAGTTTGTTGGTGAGTTTGTGGATTAGATTTTCTCTTAATTCCTGCTTTATGGTTCTGGAAACATAACCAGAGGCCTTTAGCTGACCTAAAGAATAAATATTGGGATGCGATGAAGCCATAAAATTTGTGAGCAACTGCTGTTTGAGCGTTTAAAGATGGTATTTTCTTTTGAAAGAAAACAGCATCACAGTAATCATATAACCTCTAACAAGGTTAAAATGTTGGGAGGATTGATTTTTGAGTTATATGTGTTCATACAAACTAACTTAGGTAACTGTTAAACTTGCTATAAACCTAAAAAACCCCACTCCGAAAGCCGAAGTGGGGTTTAAAGTGCGTATTAACTCTCTAATTATTTTACTACTAACTTTTGGCTATTACCATTGAAACGAACGCTATAAACGCCTTTCGCTAGCTTGCTAATATGTATTTCGTTAGTAGATGTTGCAGGTTGGGTAAGCACTATTTGGCCAATGCTATTGGTAATGCTTATGGTTCCTTCTGCTTGTGTGCGTATTGTAATTTTATCGGAAGCAGGATTAGGATATACTTCAAAAACAGTGGCTTTGAAGTTTTCAATACCTGTTACAGCACCAACACGTAATTGCATGCGATATGGCTGATTTGCAGTTACGTTAAAGGTATAAGTTTCAGTTCCAGTGTAAGGAAGTAACTCACCAGTTTGTTCGTTAAATAGGTTGAAAGTATAACCTGTTAAATCAGTTATTTCGGTAGTACGTAAAGTAACTGAACCGCTAGTGCTTGTCTGGATTACGAACGGAATGCTATTTACTGCATTTAAGTCCATACTTGCAATACCCTGATTTACAGTTCCACTTACATAAATGTTAGTAGAAGGGTTCATCATTTTCTGAGCATCTACATTGCTTTCAAAAGCAGTTGTAGCTAAAGGTCTTTGAGCAATTACCACTTCATCGGTTTCAGCTCCAGAAACAATTTGCAAACGAACTAGACCAGATACTGGACTTTCTTGGCGCAAAAGAGCTAATTGATTAGTAACTTTAATGCCTTCACGAGCTGTAAGCACAGGAGCAGCACTACTTGTTTGGATTATAAAGCCTTGGCCAGTTGGTAGGTAACGTGAGCCACCATTAACATCGATACCATTTACATAAGTACGGTATCTGCGGTTAACCCAATCATAGATATAAGTTGCGTTGTTTACATTGGTTTTAGTCCAGTTAGGGCTATCCCAGTCAATTGTGCTAGGGTATGGGTTAGAAACGAATTGGAAGCCTTGCACATTATCTAATGGCATAGAGAAAACACCTATGTTTGGCGTACCGGTAGCACTCCAAGTAGTTCTGCCACCTGCAAAGAAACCACTATTACCGAACCATACTTGGGCGCCCTTACCTGCAGGTAATGCTTGTGATAAGCTTGTAGGCTTAACCCAGTTATTACTAGCTGAACTAAAGAAATAGAAGTTGCCTCCGCCTATAATACTATTATTGAAAGTATTAGGACCATAAGGACTTACGCCATTCCAAAGACCTACTGTTTGTCCGTTTACTACAGGACCAACAAATAGGTAGTTACCTGATGCGTTGCCACCTGCACGAACATTGTTTCTATTTAACCAACGTTGTTGGGTAAAGTTAGAAGTGTTGGTGATAGATGAACTAGCTGGAACCTGAGCAATATATGCAGTTCCTGTAGAAGCACTTTGTAAGGTTAGGGCTAGGTTATTCAGGTTAAGCGTTACGTTGTTGCCAAGTGTTAAGCTATTGCTAATTTGTGTAGCTATATTCTGAACAATAGTTGCACCATTATCAGCAAGTAGGTTGCTTATGGTTCCACCGCCAAAGTTTTGGTTATTGCTACCTGCAAGGCGAACAGTACCGCCACCAGTAATAATTCCAAGGTTTTCGAAAGTACCTGTTACAGTTAAAGTGTTGCCCGATGCTATGTTAATGCTAGCACCAGTTCTTACAAATAACTGACCAAATGTTACTGATTGAGAAAGGGTTAAATCACCTTCTATTGAAATGTTTGTTCCTGAAACAGGAACAAATCCTAAGTTCCAATTGGTGCCGTCTGTATAGCTACCAGAACCAGTGAAAATGGCGCCACAATCATTAACTACAATTGTTTTAACCGCACTTACAGCACTAGTACAACCACCAGAAACGGTGCGTACATAATAGTTGCCAGCAGCACTAACGGTAATGGTTTGTGTTGTTTCGCCATTACTCCAAAGGTTATCATTGGCTTTAGACGATGTAAGTACAATTGTACCACCATTGCATACTGAAGATGCACCAGAGATTGATACAGCCTCAGATGTAAAGTTACCTGCATCGGCACCCATATCTACTGGAGAGTTTGTTGCTCTTGTGTTGCCATCAAAATCGGTGGTTATACCAGAAACTGCAATACCTGAACCTTCAATTGGGCTGCTACCCGCAGTAATGTGCAAATCAACTGATGCTGCATCGCCAGTGGCATTTATAAAGTTAGGATCGCAAGTAACGCTGTTAATATCCATTCCGCTAGCTGTGGTCCAATCGCTTAAACCAGCTCTATCAACTGCATTGTATAATGCTAATGCGCTATTGCTACCATTTGCTTGTAACAAGTTATAGTTAGATGTTAATCCTGCAGGACTTACACCAGTACCACCCATTTGAATAGCATAGTGCTTACCGGTGCTACCACCAGAACGAGCATTAACCAACACGTTATTTTGGAAAATTCTTGTGCTAGTACTGCTGCTAAA
Organism: Cytophagaceae bacterium; assembly: GCA_027487695.1. Lineage (GTDB taxonomy): Bacteria > Bacteroidota > Bacteroidia > Cytophagales > Flexibacteraceae > JAIYDB01. Next base: position 10,719 of record JAIYDB010000053.1, read on the forward strand.
TACTGCTGCTGTGCTTGAAGTAGTACCAGATACTGAACCACCAATAAATACACTGTTAAAATAGTGGCTAGTGGTTGCTGTACTAGCATTATGAATACCAAAAATACCATAACCGGTTGCTTGGTTGCTACCGTTAGGGTTGTAACCTAAACGAACCATATTGTTCTGAATGCTTACCGGAAAAGCGCCTGAAAGAATTCTGATACCGTATACCAAAGAAGCAGTATTGCTTGAACTTACTCCAAAGCTATGAATGTTGTTTCTTTCAATTACACTTGAATTGGTAACTGCACCGGTAAAATATATACCGTGAGAAATAACTGCTCCAGAACCGTTGGTATTGTTCAAACTATGAATGGTATTGCCAGATATAGTATGGTTACCCAAGGTAGAAGTTACATAAACACCAATTAAACTTGTTTCGGTTGTGCCTTGTGTAGCACAATTACGAATAGTGTTATTAGAGATGTTTAATGTTCCACCATCTGCTCGGATACAAAGCATTCTACTAGTAGTACCTGTAAGGTTAGCTATGGTATTACCAGAAATATTATTAGTACCTGCTGCGGTGCTACCTAAGAAAATACCCCAAGTATCATCTGCTTCATTGTTTAACATTGAATTGGCTGTGCTTGTGCTACCAATAATATTATCGCTAATGGTATAGGCAGATGCTGCACCTGCAGTATAAATACCTGCTAATTCTACAGTACCTGTGCTTGAGTTAGTTACTGTGATACTACCAATTTGGTTATTAGATATATTGATAACTCCAGGAGTACCAGAACCTGCATTGATTGCTGCAAAACGTGGTGCTGTTGAGGCAGTGTTTTGCGTAAACTGAATAGAACCAGTTCCAGTATTGCTACCTAAAATGTTACCAGTTACAGTCCCTATATTGATTGAGCCAGTTACAGCTGAAATAAGCGACTGTAGTACAGATGTACTACTTGTTTCTATTGAAATATTTTGGATGGTATTGCCTTGAACACTTGTAGGTGTTGTAGTGCCTACTTCCAAAATGATAGGGCGTAATAATAATGTTCCTGAACCGCTATTGGTTAAGGTTAATGCTGAACCACCACAATTGGCTGCAGTACCACCGATATAGTTATTCAAAATTTGGTTTCCGTTTGAACTAGATGCAGACCCACTTGGCGCAATACCTATACCACACCAGTTTCTGTTTGCGCTACCGCCTGTTAAAGTGCGCGATACAGTTGAGTAAATACTGTTTCCAGAAATTACCCAATCGTTATTATTATCCGAAAGGAAAATACCATAACTGTTGGCCGCTGGCGCAAAGAAATCAAATATTTCATTGTTAGAAATAGTATTGCTGTTGTTTGGAACACTTGCAGGTCCAGGTACCGAACCTATGGTTACCCCTGTTAAACCAGCCGAACCGCTACTTACCATACAATTGGTAACAGTGTTAAAGTTGTTGCCATCAGCATTAGTGGTAGATGCAAATGCAATAATACCACCTACACCAATATTCGAACCTCTTACATTACACCAACGTACTATGTTATTTTGTGCCCCATTAATAAAACGAATGGCTGCAGAACCTAAAGTAGTAATATCAGTATTTTGGATAGTAAGGTTTCTTGTAGTGCCAGTACCGCCAGAACGGCCATCAATAATCCAATAATCACCACCATCTATAAAAATAATGCTTCCTTGAGTAGTAGGAACTATGCTGCTGCCTGAAATAGTTAAATTAGTGGCATCTGAAGCAGGTCTAATGGTAATCGTGTTTGTTGCACTCATACCACTAATTGCATTCAAATTAATTGGGAAGGTTTCACCAGCACTGGTATAGTTACTAGCCAATTGAATAACAGTAGGGCGAGATATACCACAACCACTTAGTTCACTAATAACATCAGTTAAAGAGTTATATACACTACCTGCAATTTCAGTTGCAGCAGGATCAATTGTGATTGTAGCTGCAAAAGTAGGGCAACCAGGGGCTGTTACTTGACCAACTAAAGGGTTAGTAGTATTGTAAGAAGGTCCGCCAGCACAGGTAGTATTGTTATAGGCATAAACCACATAATCGTACTGTGCACCATTGCTCAATCCTGAGTTAATGAACGAAGTACCAGTATTATTATAAACTACTAAACCATTTCCTAATGAAGTTCCATTCGTGTAAATAACACCATCGGTTGGATTGGTACGAACCTCATTGCGTAGGTAACGAACAACTAAGTAACCTGAAGGGGTAGAAGTTGAAGCAGTGAAAGATGCCGAAACCTGACCAGTACCTACTACAGGGAATGTAAAGTTTGTTGCTTGGTTAGCAGGAGCCACACAAGGTACTTGAACTTTAAAATTATCTAAATGGGCATTATTGCCACTTACTCCATTGAATAACAAACCAATATAAACTGTACTTTGGTTTAGGAAACCTGCTGGCATTGAAACCGTTTTGGCAACCCAACCACCTGCGTTAGCTGCATTGTAAGTAGGTATTAATGAACCTACAGAAGTAAAGTTAGTACCATCAGTAGAATACTGAACGGTAACACCAGTAGCATCGTTAGTGGCATTAGTTTCGTACCAATCAAAAGTTAAATCTAAGGCAGTTGCACCTGTAGTACCTATTGCACCTGTAATTAAACGCTCAGTACCTGTAAAAGCTGAACCATTAAACTTTAAGAAACGAGCACCTTCAGAAGAAGCAGAGACCGTTGGTAGGGTTGAACTAGAAACATAAGAAATATTTGTAGGACTAGTTACTGAATACCAACAAGCAGGAGCAGAAGCGGTATTTAAACCATCTATGTAAGGAATGCTATTGGTAATACAGTTTACCGTATAAGTTAAAATAACTCTACCTATACCGCCAACACCACCTACGCGGTTAGTTGCTGTAGCACTACCAGCGCCAGAACCGCCACCACCAGGTGGATTGCCAAAATTTGAAGTACCAGTTGCACTTGCGCCACCAGTACCACCACCGCCTGGAGCATTGCCTCCAGCACCACTATTATTTGAAGAACCTGTTACCACCGCATTGCCACCTACAACACCAGCAGTTAAAGTAGCACCAGTTACTGAAGCATCGGCTGTTCCAGCTGTAGCACCAGCACCGCCCGTACCAGCAGCTGTACCACCACCTACACCAGCAACACCACCAGAACCACCATTGGCAACTAACAAGTTAGCACCAAAACTTGAAGCTCCACCAGTACCGCCGTTTCCACTTGAGTTTGGACCAGCAGTACCACCTGTACCAACAACAATACTATATGTTGTTCCAGCAGTTACATTTATAGTTGCTGTGGAATAACCACCAGAACCACCGCCACCGCCAGCTCTACGAACACTAGTACCTTGGGCACCGCCACCGCCGCCGCCAGCTCCCCAAATTTGTACCAGAACAGAAGTAACGCCTGCTGGGCACTGCCAACTTGTAGTACCTGCAGTAGTGAAATTTGTTGTGGTTTGGGCATGTGCTTGCAGCCCCAAAATTATTAAAGCAAACAATGCTGCCGTACTTCTAAGCCAAGGCTTACCATAGGTAAACCGCTGACCAAAAAATTGAGCCAATGGATATTTCATAAAATTTCCTTGATGTTAATTTGGTATGAACGCGGGTTTCGCATTACAAAGATTGACTAATACTTCAACCATAAGGCATACCAATTGCCGATAGCTTAGTAAACCAATTTTTATTTGGCTTTATCCTAAAATGCTATGTTTTAGTTTTACCGAAAAATAAAAGAATGCTATTTTATAATTTGGCCCATCTTTTGGATGCTCTGCTGCATAAACGTTTTACTAACCGATGAATACCCTAAAATAAGCCCCTGTTGGGTAGGTTCACCAATATAGCATTTGCTTAATGCATGTGTAGAAATACCAGCACTTTCTAATTGTTTTACCAATTGAACATCAGGTTCATTTTCCTTCGTGATAGCAATTAAATGGAAACTTGGTGTGGTATTATTTTTCAATACAACTTCTGGATCTATATACTTTTCAAAGAAGTTGATAAATAGCTTCTTTCTTAAAGCTGCTTCAGCTATAGCGCTTCTAATATGTTTAAACAGGTGGTTTTGGTTTATGAAAGCCTGCATTACCACTTGGATAGATTGTGGCACAAAGCGGTGAGAGTGCATTTGCAAAGCCTTAATAGTTGGCAGCAAATATGGTGGTACTAACATATAACCCAATCTAATGGAAGGGTGTAAAATCCTATTAAACGTCCCTAAAAAAATGGTTCTTTGGCTGGTATCTAAGCTAAAAATGGAAGGAATTGGGTTTTTGGAATTATTTATTTCATGTTCATAATCGTTTTCTATGATGAGCTTATTATGGCTTTGTGCCCATTGAATAAGTGCCATTCTTCTCGCCAAACTCATTTTACCCCCAAGCGGATATTGGTTTGATGGGGTGGTATGTACAATATGAGCATCTAAGGCACCTGGGGTATTTAAGGCTTCCACTTGCATGCCCTCTTCGTCAGTAGCAATAGGAATTATATCTGCTTGCAAACTGCTAAAAATAGATATCACGTTCGGAAAAGTGGGGTTTTCCAGAACCACTTTATCGCCTTTGTTAATTAGCACATTACCTATGAGATAAAGCGATTGCAGGGAACCTGAAACAATAATAACCTGTTCCAAATCGCACTTGATACCCCGAGTTAGCAATAAATAATCGGCAATAGACTGCTTCAGCGATTGCACACCTGACGAAATACTGTAATTAAGTTCAGAGGCTTTTATGTTTCGCCAGTATAAATTGGTCAATTTTTGCCATTGCCCAATTGGGAACACATCTAGGGGTGGAAGGCCAGGGGTAAAAGCAACGGCATCAATACTGCTATTACTGAGTAAATGAATGTTATTTAGAAACGATTTGCCAACATCAGATATATCAGGAAAACCTACAGGTGTTTCCGTAGGTTTTATAACTTCTTTTCTTTCGTAAATTACTTGATAACCAGAACCTTGACTTGCGGTTATATATCTGTTTTCAACTAATAAATCATAGGCTTTTACAGCTGTGCTACGTGCAATACCAAGTCCTTCAGATAAAAAGCGGGTAGGGGGGAGTTTTACCTCAAAAGGTATTTGTCCTTGTTCAATAAGCTGCCTAATTACCGTGTACAACAAGAAAGAACCCGCCTTTTCTGTTTTGGTAACAGCCTGAAATGCTTCCTTAATTCTATTGGTGAGTATAGTTTGCAAATTGGTATGCCTTTATAGTGATAATTGGTATGCAAATTTAACTTAGATTTCTTCTTGCTTTGTAAAACCAAAACAGATTAACTGTATTAACACCAAATAGCAAAATGAAATTTGTATTTACACTCCTACTTGCCATTTTTATTTCATTTACAGCTTCGGCACAGCTTGTGATTAATGAAGTTTGTTACGATCCATCTAACACAGCTTTAGAAGGCGATGCAAATGGCGATGGTACCTATGTACAAGAGCAAGATGAATTTATTGAGTTTGTTAATACTGGTGCTACACTATTAAATCTCGGCGGTTACCAAATCTTAGATAGCGTTATCGCTACTGGAGTTGCTACAGTTAGGCATACTTTTGCAAGCAACGTGGTAATACCTGCTGGTGGTTCATTGGTTATTTTTGGAGGAGGTACTCCTGTAGGTAGTTTTGGTGGAGCAGTAGTTGTGGTAGATACAGGTTCAGCTGGTTTAAGTATGCAGACTTCTGGAGAAATAATTTTAGTTGCCAATGCTTCAGGAAGCCGCATTTTAAGCTTTAACACCGACGAGCTTTCGAACAATCCTAACGAATCATATACACGTAGTCCTGATATTACTGGTGCATTTGTTCAACATGCCACCCTTCCAAATGCACTAAAGTTTTCTCCAGGAACATTAACTACTGGTCAGCCTTTCGTTTTAAGTACTAAATCTCAATTTGAAGCTAAGCTACTAAAGGTATGGCCTAACCCTGCTAAAGATAAATTATTCTTAGATGGTTCACTAAATTCAGATACTGAGATTGCCATCTATAATCAAATTGGTGTGCTCGTTTTCAAAGGCAAGGCTATTGAAAACCAAATAAGTTTAGCTGGCTTCAAAGCTGGTATGTATAGCTTAACTGCAACCGTAAAAGGGCAAAAAGTAAGTGCCCAGTTTATTGTAAGTCAATAAGCTAGAATCCTTCTATTTACTTCATTTTAAAGCATTTCCAATGAAAAATTCATTTGGGCACCTACTCCTTTTGTGTTGCATTTGCTCTTTAGCTATTTGGGCAGGAGGCTGTAAAACTGAAGATGTTACTTTAGATACTACCGACCTGACCGATACCACAGGCGCACGTGGATTACTTATAAATGAAGTAAATTATGACCCATCAAATGTGGGTTTGCAAGGCGATGCCAATGGCGATGGTGTTTATGACCAATTCCAAGATGAGTTTATAGAAATTTATAATGGCGGTTTAACGGATTTAAACATTGGTGGTTATACCATTAAAGATTCCATAATTATCGATAAATCTGCTACTGTTAGATTTATCTTTCCACCGAATACTATTATTCCAAAGGGAAAAGTTTGTGTAGTATTTGGTGGCGGAACGCTTACGGGAACTTTTGGGGGTTCACAAACCTTTGTAAGTTCAGACCCTGAAGGTTTAAGTATGGGTAATTCTGGCGAAATAATAAATGTATATAACAGAGCAGGCACTCTAATTCTTTCGTTTAATTCTGATGCCTTATCTAATAACCCGAATGAATCATACACATTAAATCCTGATATTATCGGAATTTTTGTGCAGCACTTAGACGCCTCCCCTACTAAGTACTTTTCGCCTGGTACCAAGGTAAATGGCGAAAGCTTTTAACTTTTCTCTCTCTCTTTCCATAATTATTACACCAAACCAAAAATGATTGCAGGACCTATAATAGCCTTGTTATTTGTAAGCTTTGCAGTTTGGCTGCTTATGCGCAAGTACAATGCCATTGCGGTTCTGCTTTTTGGTGGGGTTATAATGCAAGTAGTGGCCTATTTCTTGTTAGATAAGCTACCAAAACTAAAAGCACCAACGAACCTCGCTTACTTCGATTTTGTTCAATACATCACTGAAGCCTTAGCCGATACCAATGCAGGTGTTGGTTTAGTGATTATGATTATCAGCGGCTTTGTTGCCTATATGGACAAAATTGGCGCATCTGATGCCTTAGTAAATGCAGCAATGAAGCCCCTTACCGTATTAAAGAAATATCCTTATGTGCTTGCTTCTTTAGTATTGCCTTTGGGTCAGTTCTTATTCATTAGCATTCCATCGGCAGCGGGTTTAGGTTTGCTATTAATGGCATCTGTTTTCCCTATTTTAGTAAGCCTTGGGGTAAGCAGACTTTCGGCTGTTTCTTTAATTACCGCTACTACGGCGTTTGGGATAGGTCCAGCTTCGGCTATTGCATTGAGTGCTGCTAGTGTAATTGAAATGGATATAACAGGCTTCTTTTTTCAATTCCAGATACCGAAAGTAATTCCTTTAAGCATTGCCCTTACCATAAGTTACTTCTTTGTGAATAGGTATTACGATAAGAAAAACAACCTAGTGAATTTAGAAGAAGTTGGCACTAATCATAAGAACGAAAGCAAAGAAACTGCTCCAGGCATATATGCCATCTTGCCAATTTTACCTTTGGTTCTGCTACTTGTGTTTTCAGATTTCGTTGGTTTGTTTGAACCTGTTATTAAGTTAGATACCAATGCAGCGATGATTTTAGGATTGTTCGCTGCTTTACTATTTGAATTAATCAGAGTAAAGGACCTTAAGAAAGTGTTTACATCGTTAGATGTTTTTTGGAATGGCATGGCCGACATCTTTAAATCGGTCGTAGTCCTAATTATTGCCGCCGATATCTTCTCAAAAGGATTAATTGCACTTGGCTTTATTGATGGACTTGTTCAAATATCGCAAGGTTTAGGATTTGGTGCGGTGGGCATTGGCATCGTAATGACGGTAATGATTTTCCTAGCCTCCATTTTAATGGGTAGTGGTAATGCTGCCTTCTTTGCCTTTGGACCATTAGTTCAAAAAATTGCCAGCGAATTAGGTGCCGATGCGGTTACCATAATCTTACCAATGAGTTTGGCCGCCTCAATGGGCAGAACTGTTTCACCTATTGCAGGCGTACTAGTTGCCACGGCCTCCATTGCAAAAGTAACCCCTATCGATGTAGTGAAGCGCAATGCCATTCCCTTTGGGATAGGATTCGTGCTTATGCTATTATTCAATTACTTATAACCTGTATTTCAAAACTTAGAAATGCTGAAACTCTTAAAAAATTGTAATGTTTTTGCCCCAGATGCACTTGGTAAAAAAGACCTTGTTATAGGTGGCGAAAAAATATTGGCCATTGCCGATCATATTGAACCCAATTCAGCTTTTACTTCAGTTTGGGATGCTCAGGGTAAAATTTGTACGCCAGGTTTAATAGACCAACACGTACATATTATTGGTGCAGGTGGCAAGCACGGCTTCGGCTCTATGACTCCAGAAATTATGTTGAGCGAGTTTATTGCTTGCGGTTCTACCACTGTAGTAGGTTTGCTTGGTACCGATGCAAGCACCAGAAGTGTAAAAACGCTGTATGCCAAAACTAAATCGTTAGACCAAGAAGGGATTACGGCATATATGTTCACCAGTTATTTTGGGATTGATCCCATTACCATTACTGGAGGCATACAAGACGATATGATTTTCATTGATAAAGTTATAGGTGTAAAGGTTGCCATATCCGATGAACGTTCATCGTATCCTACAACATTAGAGCTATTGCGCCATTTAAGAGATATCCATGTAGGTGGTCTAATTTCCGGAAAGGGTGGTGTTTTACATATTCACCTTGGCGGGCTTACTACTAAAATGGACATCCTATTTCAGTTAGTTCAAGAGTTTGAATTCCCTATTAAGCATATATCGCCAACGCACGTTGGTAGATCGAAAGAGCTATTTGACCAAGCTATTGAGTTTGCCAAAATTGGTGGCATGATTGATATTACTACTGGTGCTAGTAAATATACCGATCCTTGGAAATCAGTTGCTTACGCAATGGAACAAGGAGTCAGCACAAGTCAGCTTTCTTTCAGTTCAGATGGACACGCAGGTTTGGCCAAGAAGGGTCCAGATGGTACTTCTATCCTCACCAAGGCACCTATATTCCAAAACTTAGAACAAGTAAGAGAATTAATACAAAACAAGGTATTGGGCATTGGGGAAGCCTTTAGTCTTATTACCGCTAATCCAGCAAGAAACCTTTCTTTAAAGCATAAAGGTAAAATTGCGGTAGGTGCTGATGCCGATTTCTGCTTCTTCGATGAAAACATCAACCTTAACGATGTTTGGGCTAGAGGAAAACTAATGATGGAAAATGAGCAAGTATTGGTAAAAGGTTCATTTGAAAAGTAAGATGAAAAGCAAACACTTCCTCTGGTTCACCGCCCTATTTATTGGATTAAACACGGTTGCTTTTGCTCAAAAAGTAACTGTAGAGCCTTATGAACCAGGAGAAGGAGTAATGCTTACTAGCAAAGGTAATAGTTGGCGACTCTCAGGCTTTATGCAGCCCATGGTTGAAACTCGCGCCTATTCAGATACTGCAGAAAATAACACTTTTACTCGTTACAGAATGCGCCGTATGGTTACCAGACTTACGGGCAGAAATAGTGAGTATAATATTAGCTATCAAGTACAGGTAGATTTAACTGGTTCATCTGAAGGGGGTGGCGATGCCAACACCAACAATTATTTGATGGATGCTTGGGTAGCTTGGCGACCAATAAGACAGCTCAATATTAAGTTTGGGCAAGATGGCTCCAATTCAGATACCCGAGAAATGATGATGCGTAGCAATGCCCTGCAATTGGTAGATAGAAGTCCGGTATCCTTAGCATTTAGTAGCATTAGGGAGTATGGACTTTGGCTTGAATCTAAAGTTCGCACTGGTAATTATTCCTTTTTAGCCACCTCGTTTTCTGTAACCAATGGCGATGGTGCTAATGTATATAATAATGATTTCGGCGGATTGAAATATAGTTGCAGAGCCGATTTTATTCCCTTCGGTAATTTCAATAATGGAGGTCAATTCAGACAAGCCGATTTAGAATATGAAATGACCCCTAAATTGGTTGTAGGAGCTTATTATAGTTACAATCAAGGGATTACCGATAGAAGAGGACGTGCAAGTGGCGATTATTTGTATTTTGATTCTGCAGGCAATTATGCTTTGCCAGATTATCAGAAGTTTGGAGCCGATTTGCTTTTCAAATACAAGGGTTTTTCCTTAATAGCTGAATATGTAAATGGTCAAGCCTTTGTGCCTAATACCATTAGATCCAGATCGAGAGTAAGTGCAAATCCTACTGATACTTTTAGAATTGCCGATGGCACACTTAACAAATCGGCCTTTGTAAAGAATAGAATTATTACAGGTTCTGGAGTAAATGTGCAAGCTGGGTATATGTTCAGAAAGGGTATTTCAGTTGATGGCAGGTATGCCGTTATGATGCCAGAACAGTATTCTTTCCTTAGGAATGCTACCTTTAATTTACGTTCAAGGTATTATACACTATGCCTAACTAAGTATTTCGGGAGGAATTATGGAAGTAAAGTTCAGGCAAGTTTAACTGCTACAGAACTACTTCCAGGAGCAATTTCTACTGATAGAACCCCTGTTAAGGGGATTGAGTTTGTTGGTAATATCATGTTCACTATAGCCCTTTAACTTTATGAAAAAGATACTTTTCGTTTTTGGGATATGGTTAACCCTAGCATTAACAGCCTCAGCACAATTTAATGCAGAACCAAGTAAAATATCAAAGCGATTCTTTCCTGAAAGTGATTTGGTAATCAATACCCCTGCCTTCCAAAAGAAAAAAGGCTTTACCAAATACAAGGAAATGATGCCTTGGCTTCGCAAGGCGCTAGATGGTAAAGAGAATATCGCTACCCTAACTTTTATAGGGTATAGCCAAAAAGGTAAGGCTATCCCAATGATAACTTTGGGCAAAAACTATACTACCAATCCGGTAAAGGTTTGGTTACAAGGTGGCCTTCACGGCGATGAAGCTGCAGGTACTGAAGCAATGCTGCACTTGATTGACCGCTTTTTAAATGAGCCTGAACTTACTGCATTATTAGACAAGGTTCAAATTGCCATTGTCCCTATGGTTAACCCCGATGGGTACGATATGCACCGCAGGGAATCGGCCAACGGAACAGATTTGAATCGTGACCATACCAAGCTTTCAGCACCAGAAAGTAAAGCACTTAAAAATGCCTTTTCAGCTTTTGCTCCTGCTGTTGCCTTAGATGTACACGAGTACCGCCCTTATAGAAAAGACTTTAGTCGTTTTTCTGAAAGAGGTATCAGTAGTTATTACGATATCATGTTTCTGTACTCTGGTAATTTGAATGTGCCTCAGCCTTTGAGAGATTTCACTAAAACTGCTTTTGTTGATCCTACAAAACAGCTGTTAGACGAAAAGCAAATCAGGCATCACGATTATATCACCACCCAGAAATATGGGGGTCAGGTTCATTTTAACCAAGGATCGGTACATTCAAGGTCAAGTGCAAGTGCTTACGCCTTAAATAATTCCATTTCAACCTTACTTGAAATAAGAGGTGTTGGCATACGAAAAACAAACTTTAAGCGCAGGATAGAAAGTGGCTATTTGGTTTGTCTGAATTATATCAGAATTGCTGTTGCCCGCCAAACTGAACTGCAGGCTTTGCTCAGTAGCAAGCAGGCATTGATTGATAAGGTAACCGTTTCTTCTGAAAGGAAGGTTTATCAGGATACTATCAAAGCGATTGATATAGCTACTTATAAGGTGATTAACCTTCCAATTACAGTGCACGATGCGTTACAATCGGTTCCTACCCAAACCTTGGAAAGACCTTTTGCTTACCTCATTCTCCCAACAGAAAAGAGAGCAATTGCCAACCTGAAAGCAATGGGCTTGAAAGTCGATTCTTTAACTTCATCTAAGCAATTGATGGTGGAAAGCTATAAAATAGAGTATAAAGCCAATGCCGATGAGGTGGATGATGTAGAAGACGAACCCTTGGCTGGCGACTTGAATAGCACTACTGAAAAAATAGCCATCGACTTTCCCGAGGGTACCTATGTGGTTTATACCAATCAAAGAGGAGGCAACCTGCTGTGTGAAGTTATTGAGCCCAATAACCAAAACGGCTTCGTTTCTACCAAAGTAATTGCCAACAAAGCAGGGGTTAGATTACCCATTTTCAGATATACCAATACCCAACGCATTACCCAATAAGGATATGAAATTAAAACTCATCATTTTACTGTTATCGTTGGCGGGTGTAGCAGTTGCCCAAAGTTCTGATAGTGCTAAAAATAGTGGCAATCTTGCCCTTGGCGAAGGTTTGCAGTTTTCCATTAACAATGGTGCTTACAGGTTTAAGATTACGGGTTTGGTACAACCAAATTATGCGTATCTGAAAACTGATAATAAACCTGGTGCAAGTCGCCTAAACAGCAAACGCACCTACCTTACTTTCTCAGGAAAGGCAATGAAAGAAAAGGTTAGCTTCTTGGTAACTACCGATTTTAGCGCACCAATTCCGTTGTTAGATGCCTATATCGCTTATCACTTGAGCGATAGGTTTACGGCAAGTATTGGGCAGCGCAGGAACTTTACCAATACCAGAGAGCTTACGTTTGAAGAATACAATCTGCAGTTTACAAACCGTAGCAATAGCACTACTTTATTCAATAATTCTGGTCGTGAGTTTGGTTTGTTCTTAGAAGGAAAAATAGGAACAAAATCAGTGCTAGTTCCGCAAGCATCTATTACCAGTGGCGATGGTGCTAACTCTTTCGGGATAAACTCAACCGACTATGACTATGGTGGTTTTAAATATGGCGGTAGGTTAGACTGGTATATTTTCGGGATGTTTAAGCAAGGCAATCAAGGTTTTGCGGCCGATTTAGGAAGAGAAAAATCACTTAAAATGGTAATTGGTGGTGCGGGTAGCATTAACCAAGGAGCCAGTAACGATAAGGGCGAAGGGCACGGTCAGTTCTTGTTCTACAATAAAGACAAGGATATCCAATTACCTGAACAGCGTAAAATCCACGCCGATATTTTAGTAAAGTACCGCGGGTTTTCATTGCTTGGGGAGTATGTAAATGTTACTGCTGCTGGACTTAATGGCCTTTATCAGGATACTACACTTTCCGCTGCTGCCAAGTTAAAGCCTACTCAAATTGCTCAGTTTATGACCCTAGGAAATGCTTGGAATGTGCAGGCTGGATATGTAACCAAAAGTGGTTACGGTATTTCTGGCAGATATGAAAATATAGATGCAGAATTCGGTACTGAAACCGGTTCCAAAATTGCCGATGCCGAAGTTTTTACGGTTGGTTTAGCTAAGTATATCAACGGAAATAACCTGAAAATCCAAACCGATTATACCCAAGTAAGGTATCCTACAGGTTTGAAAATGCATACTGCCGAACTCCTCGTTCAAATTGTATTCTAATGAAAATAAACCTCGCTTTAAAGGGACTGTATTTCTTGTTTGCCCTTGTTTTGGCCTGTAGCCAAGCGGAGGTTATAGCCCAACCTTTGAGCGCAGGAACGAGTATGTTTGTGTACAATGGCTATTCGCCTTTGCGCAATAAACCGCTGAATGTATATTACCATATCCCACAAGGGAATACGGCTAATATGCCTATTCTCTTTGTTTTTCACGGGGATGATAGGGCAGGAAGGGCAGCAGTTACCGACTGGATTTCCGCAGCAAATACAAATGGCTTTATGGTTTTTTGTCCTGAATTTACCGATGCTTTATACCCAACTGGCGATGCTTACAACCTTGCCAATATTTTTGTGGATGGCGATAACCCGTCTTCGTCTTCCTTGCGACCCGATTCGGTTTGGTCGTTTTCTCAGTTAGATCCTTTGTTTCTGCATATACAATCTCGTACCCAAAATACAAGAAATGGTTATATTGGTTTTGGACACTCTGCAGGGGCGCAGTTCTTGCACCGGTTTCATTTATATAAGGCGAGTAACTTAATGCAGAAGTCTATTTGTGCCAATGCAGGATGGTACACTACTACCGATTTTAACGTAACCTTTCCTTACGGTTTAGGTAGGAGTCCTATTACAAATGAACGATTGGCTTATGCCTTTGCGAAACCTTCTATCATTCAATTAGGCGCGCAAGATCGTGACCCTAACTCTGCAGGATTGAGACACAATGCCACGGTAGATGTGCAAGGCCTACACCGATTTGATCGTGGGAATTACTTCTTTAATACAAGCAGACAAACTGCTCAAACCAATAACCAAACCTATAATTGGACCAAAGTGGAAGAACCTGGTATTGGTCACGATGCAGCTGGTATGGCCCGCAGAGCCCTGCCTTATGTTTTGGAAAGTTTCCTGCTAACCTCGGCATCTGAAAACACTTTAAAATCAACCATTACAGGGAATTATAACCAAGGTAACTTAAACTTGAATGGTCTTTTAGTGAATGAAACCTATACCCTTAAGGTATATACTCTTTCAGGTGCCATTGTCCAAAATAGGGTAATTAGTGGCACTGCCGCAATGCAAATACCTCTGCCAACCAACCTAAAATCGGCGATGGTGGTAATCACCAACGCTGTTGGCAAACCACAATACCGCACCCTTATTACCCAACCATAAACCGTAAAGGCTATGCTTAAGAAAATTGTAACCCACCTTACCTTTTATGTGCTATTGGCTATTGTGGCGGGGATTTTACTCGGGCATTACGATCCTGAAACGGCACTGAAAACGGAACCTTTAGGTACCTATTTCATTGCGCTGATTAAGCTGTTTATAGCCCCTATTATTTTCCTGACCATTGTATTGGGCATTGGTTCGATGGGCGATTTAAAAAAGGTGGGTAAAATTGGCTTTAAAGCACTGGTTTACTTTGAAATTGTAACTACCATTTCGCTGGTGATTGGGGTAGTGATAGCCCTCGTTTTCCAACCAGGGAACATAGATAAATCAGGCTTGCCTATTCAGGATGCTTCCAAATACACCAGCGGACCACAACAAGCCTTTAGTTGGTGGAACTTTTTTGCCACCAACACCACTATTCAAGTATTGATAGCTGCCATCATTTGTGGGATGGTATTGAGCAATTCTAAGTATAGGAGTCCCATCGTAGAAAGGTTAGAAACCCTATCGCATTGGGTATTTACCGCCCTAAAATACGTAATGTACCTTGCCCCGATAGGTGCATTTGGTGGGATGGCATTTACCATTGGCAAGTTTGGACTAGATACCCTTTTGCCATTGGCTAAGCTGATGATATGCGTTTACGCCACAATGGCCTTGTTCATTTTTGTGATTTTAGGTAGCATTATGCGCTACTTTAAGCTGAGCATCACCAAGTTTTTGGCTTATATCAAAGAAGAGATATTGGTGGTACTAGGCACCTCCTCTTCAGAAACGGCAATGCCAGGATTGATGGTAAAACTAGAAAAACTAGGCGTAAGCAAATCGGTAGTCGGGTTGGTAGTACCTACTGGCTATTCCTTTAATTTGGATGGCACCAGCATATACCTATCTATGGCGGTGATATTCCTTGCCCAGCTGTATAATGTGCACCTTAGCTTTGGTGAACTAGCCCTACTTATTGGTATCCTGATGCTTACTTCTAAAGGAGCGGCAGGCGTTACGGGCAGCGGATTTATAGTATTGGCATCTACCCTTGCCTCTATGCATACCATCCCCTTGGAAGGATTAGCTTTTTTATTAGGTGTAGATAAGTTTATGAGCGAAGCTCGTGCTATTACCAATATCATAGGCAATGGCGTTGCCACCCTTGTGATTGCCAAAAGCGAGAATGCCTTAAATGCCGTGGAGGCAGAGGCTGTGGGAGTTTAGCGAGGAATAAATATAATCTAATTAGAAGTAAGCGTTAGACGCCTAGATTTGGATTTAAATAACCTTTAACCCATTTTTTACATAATTCCAAGTTGTATATTGGCTCTGATTCATTAACTTCCTTAATTAAAATTTGATTTAAATCAATAGTTTTCATTATCTCTTCCGATTCTTTATATAAAATTGGAGCAGAATTTATCCATTGATTCATTGAGCATTTAAGAAAATAAATAGAATCAATATCATTATTTTGTGATCGCAAAATACCAAAAATCCAGAATGCCGCATATCCTAAATTAGTTCTAACTAATGAATGCTGTTCTGAACATAATAATTCAAATGATTTTGCATAACAAAAAAGTGCATTGTTTAAATCATTCAAAAGCTCAAGACATCTTCCTATATTGCCCCATATAGCACTTTGGTCAGTTTTAGAATTTGTATTTTTTAAAAATACAGACAATTCTTCACCTTGAAGAAAATAATTTAACGCCTTAATTATATCTTCATCTTTACGTGAATCCCTTCTAGCTAAAGCTAAATTATACCTAAGTAAAAAGGTGTCAGACAAATCAGATGTATTTAGAAAATTTTCACCTATTTCACCATATTTTATTGCACTTTCAAAATCTCCCTTCATCCAGCTAGTATGACACAAAATACTATAATAGTTGATTAGGTAGGAATTTGAACTAACTATAAATTGTTTATACTTTTCAAGGAATTCACTTGATTTTTGAAATTTGTTGAAACTACAAAGATAAAATGAATATGAACCAACCATTCCATGAATTCTTGCAAATTCATTTCCTTCAAAAATTAAACTAAGATCTAGTGCATCAAAAAACTTTTCTAAAACTCTTAAATATTCTTCAGTGTATCCAGAAGAAACTATGTATTGCTCAATTTCATCCAAATTTTGATATGCAGAAAGAAATTCCGAATTGTTTATATCCAATTCAATTTTACATGTCCAGTTATTAAATTCATTAAACGTTAATTGCGTCGATAGCCTTGGTCTTAAAATGATTATATACTGATTATAAAATTTTGTTATTATGGAGATATATCTTCCTCTTTCCTTTTTATTGTGATTTGAAATAACAAACTCCTTTACCATAGGATGTAGTTCAATTAATTCTGACGAAACATTGCTTCGTGAGTTTTTTATTACAACAAGATTTAGATTCTTTAAGGCTCTTAGTGCTTTATCAAATCTATTGTAGTTAAAATCTCTTTTTATTATCGTATAAATAGTATTAGTTGTTTCAGCTCTTACTAATTCAGCAAGGCATCGTAGTAAAAGCTTTTGATTTTCATTCAATGACTCCCAAACCTTCGATAAAATTTTATTTGTAAAAATTTTACTGATGTTATCTTCATTAAAATTTGTTAATGATGATAAGCCATTAATGAAGTTCTCGGCTTCATTTAATCCTCTAATAGCTTGGCTTGCTATTAAATTTATCCATAAAGGATGACCATTGGTGTTTAAATGCACTTTATTACAAAACTCCTTTAAATTCTTTATAGTTGAAACATTATATAATTTAAAAAGATCATAAGTTTCTTCTGAAGTAATTCCTTTTAAATGAATTTGGTGAAGTTCTACTTCTATCATGCTGATTTTTGGTCTGCATGTAAATATGAATTTTGAATTATGGTTTAGTACTAACGCCTGTGAAACTAAATATTGCATAGCTTCATTTGGAATGAAATTTTCTAAATCAATATAATTATCAATATTATCAAAAACAAAAACAACGTTCTTTTTTTGTAACGATTTAAATAGTTTATCGACCAGAAACTTTGCGTTACTGAGTAATATCGAATCTATTTCAGTTAGTGCAAAACTATCTAATCGGTTTATTATTGATATAATTTTTGAGTTAAATAAATTTCCTTCCTCTTTAAAATCTCTCCAATCCGTGAATTCATAATTTATTTTAACAAATTCACTATTTACAAAATATGATGCCAAAGTTGATTTTCCTTGACCGCCAATTCCAGTAATGAAAACAACTTTAAAGTTCTGATTTTCAATAGCAGTTGTTTCACTTTTTCTACCTACCCAGTGTCTTAATAAAGGGGCATAGTCATCATCAGTATTTAAAGTTGTTCCTTCCGCTATTATCTGTTTAGTTGAATCAGTTGTGTGTTTAATTTCAATCTCTTCATTTTTATTACTTTTTATCAATGCTAGGTATTCAATTATTTTAGGTAATTGTTCAAAATTTTGTAGTTTTATAGGTGAGAGCCTGTCATTGAAAACTTTGAAATCTTCAGTTGTTATAATATAATTTTCAGGATTAAAACCTGAAAATAAATTTTCTACATAATTAAACAAATCTGTAATATAAGGATCTTTCATACTAAATCCAATAAACAAAATTGAATAATCAGAAACTTTCTTTTTTAATGTAAAAATTGCAGGATTTTCCTTTGTTTCTTTATATAATTTATCATATTGATTTGGTAATAAAATACAACTACTTGGATCTTCAAAATCACCATGAATTTTGAAAACGTATTTTTCATAGTTAGGCAGTCTGGCTACTTTATAGGTATTATTATATACTATTTTTTCAAGTTCTGGGTTTGCATGTTCTATAAGACTGTCGTAATTTGTTGTAATTATAAAATTTGAAATTTCAGAGAGTTGGTAATGAGGTGAACTTGGTTCTATTGCTTTGTATAGGTTAAAAATTTCTTCGAAAGCCTCTATAAAGCTTGTTTCATATATTTCAAGTTTTTTTAATACATCTAAAACTTCAAATGTATCAGTTTCAAGTGCATCAATAAATCCCTGTGATCGTTCAACCTTTCCATCAAGTTTCTTTAATATTTCAATTATCAAATTCTTCCAATTAGGGTAACCTACAGATGCCGATAATCCCGATCCTATGAAAAGTATAACTTTACCATCATTAATTTTTTTTGCTAGGCTCGATGGTACTATTGATTTAAATTCCATTCTCTATTTATTCTATATTTTGATTTAAAATTATCGTGTTTTTTGTGAAACTCCAAATCTATCACTGAAAACCTTCTATTTTTCTCTTACTCCCCCTCCACAGCCGCCCTACCAGCCACAAACCCAGTTGCCCAAGCTGCTTGGAAGTTAAAGCCACCTGTTACGCCATCTACATCTAAAATCTCGCCAGCAAAGTAGAGGTTGTCAATGGTTTTGTGCGCCATCGTTTTGGTGTCTATCTGCTTTAGGTTTACTCCGCCAGAGGTTACAAATTCTTCCTTAAATACGGTTTTGCCTTTTACAGGGTAGCTATCGGCCACCAAAAGGGCTATCAGTTTATCTATTTGGGCATTGCTTATATCGGCCCAACGGATGGCATTGCAGCCTGCTTTCGCTACCAAATATTCCCATAACCTGCGGGGCAGACCAAAGGCGGGTTGGGTTTGTACTTGCTTTATGGTGTAGGCGGCCTTCAACTCAATCAATTCTTCTCGGGCTACTTGGGCTTTTTCGTTTACCCAATTCACATTTACAGTAAAGTTATATTGGTTTTCGGCAAGCCAACGTGCCGCAAAAGCGGAGGTCCTCAACACCGCAGGACCGCTAAGTCCCCAATGGGTAATGATAATAGGTCCCGCAAAACTGAATTTGGTGCCTTCAATACTCACCGCTGCATTCTGTACCGATACGCCTTGCATTTCGGTAAGTACAAAATCTTGGATATTAAACGTAAACAAGGAAGGTACGGGGTTATTAATTTCAATACCTAATTCATCTAAAAAAGCGTATTGCCTCCGCATTGGGAAGCCACCTGTGGCAATAATCAGTTTGTTGGCGGTAAAGGTATCATGTTCTACCATCAGCTTAAAGCCAGTATCGGTAGGGATAATTTTTTCAACAGGGGCATTGGTAAATATTTGCACACCAAGGCGTTCTGCTTCGTCTAGGAAACAATTGATAATGGTTTCGCTATTATCCGTAATGGGGAACATACGTCCATCGGCTTCGGTCTTCAACTCCACCCCTCTTTGAGAAAACCATTGGATGGTATCTTGGGTACTAAACTGATAAAACGGTCCCTGCATTTCCTTCATACCACGAGGGTAATTTGGCAGTAAATGCGGC
>JAIYDB010000114.1 GCA_027487695.1 Cytophagaceae bacterium
AATTAGGGCTGTAAATATGGTTTAAAAATGGCTAAAGTCGAAGTGTTATGCGGCTCACTTTTTAAATTACCAAATCCAAGGAATTAGCCGCTTGCTTCTTTTCTGATAATCTGAATAAGTAGGGAAGTGGGCGGCTAACAAACCCTCCTCATAATTGAGTTTAACAAGCAAATCAATAGTAAGGACAAGGAATAAAACCGTATTAGGAATTGAAAAATGTTCAAAAGCAACACCCGCACAATAAAACAAAACGGCGGTGTACATCGGGTGTCTTATTAAACGGAAAGGACCATTGGTTCGCAATTCAGCTTGCGCTTTTGGGGCAGGGAAAATGCTCAAATGAGGTAACCTCACCACAGCTATCGCCCACAAGCCTAGCGCAATAGCAACAATTTGCACGCCTAGCCAAATAATAGTTTGCGCGAAAGCACCGTTTAGCCAAATTAAGCCCAGAATACAAGAAAATTGAATGAGGACTAGGATTTGAGGTAACCGCATAATATGTAAGTAAAATTATTCGTTTGTATTTTTTATAATCAAAAACGTGAACGATATTGCAATAACATTTAGCTTCTGAAATTTATGGGTAAGTTATTGATTTTTTTCTGGGTGTTTTCGATTCATCTATGTTTAGGTCAGGCTAATAAAGTTATAACTGAATCCCAAACAACAAAATCTTCAGGGATTATTTCATCTAATCAAGATACCTTAGCCCTTCAAGAAAAAAGGGTAGAATTTAAGCCTGTAACCATTTCAAATTCAGTATATAAATCTCCTAAACTTTTGAAAAGCAAGAATAGGTCGGCAGGGAGTTTCTTCAAAAATACTGCTTATTATATGAAAGCTGACTTAAATACCTCGAATGGAAAAGTTGGAGCTTTGAAACTTATGGTTTCGTATAAAAACCTTTTGAAGGTTACTGGAGATGTAAAAGTAAAAATCGAAATAAGAAAAGTGAATTACACTTGGTCAGATACAGCTAAAGCACTAACCACTTTTAACGAAGCTCAACTTGCCTTTTACAATAAAATACCCGAAGTAAGTAAAGCGTCAATAGGGGAGTTAGTTTTGGTAAAATATATACCAATCTATGAAATTAAATCTGATTTTATTGAAGTTCCAATTGAATCAATCAACGAGGATGAAGTCTTTATTGCTATAGGTTTAGACTCAAAAGGAGAAATGAATGAAGGGACAAGAAGTATTTTCAGAGTTCAGGAGATTGATTCTTTCGAAATGGCTTATCAAAATGGTGCTTTCAACTATCCTAGAAGTTATTTAGATGCAAAATACCTATTTCGGGAATACGAGTATTTTCGAGTACCACATTTTGAATTAATAGTAAAGTAGTAGTTTAGATTTCCTAAGTTTTTACATTCCTTCCAATCCTATGAAAAACCTATCAACTTGTCTTTTAAGTTTAATACTGCTTATAGCTAGCAACTTTGCCACCGCCCAAACCATTAAACTTGGCGTTAGAGGCGGCACATTCTCGCCAATATCGCTTTATGAGGCTTTGGCTAAGAAGAACCCTGGTTCAGAGCAAAGTTCTTTTTCTACATCTAGGCCATATAGCTTAAGTTTGGGTGCAACATTAGAAAAAAATCGCTTGCTTTTTGGTGCAAATGCTTCAATTCGTCGGATTGATATTCGTCAATCCTATAACGATGGCTTTTTTCCAAGTAATAGTTTCTTCGAAACTTATGATTTTGATGTTAGTGTAGGTTATAAAGTAGTTCAAACGCCTACAAGTTCTTTAAATGCAATTGTTGGTTTAGGTGTACAAACCAGGTACGATTACATTTCAAACAGTTTAACCTATTCTGAAATATTGCCAGATTCTTCTATTGAAATAGTTCGACTTACATCTGAAATTAAGCCTGTAAGCAAAGTTCCAGCTTTTTTATTATTAAAAGTTGAAGGTGAATTTGCCCTTTCTAACAGATGGAGTACTTTCTTTACCATAGAATCTAATCTGTTCTTAGGCAGAAATTACTATTTAAGAGATACCTACACCTATGAATACAAAGGTGAAACCATCAATCAACATAACGATGGCGTGCGCTTTTCCAACAACTCTATTTCAAGCACTTTAGGGTTTAGGTATGCCTTGTTTAAAGGTAATTCCTAAGTAGTAAGCAAACACTTTACCCCACCCAAACCGTTTGCACATTTACAAATTCCTTCATGCCGAAGGTGCCTAGTTCGCGTCCGTAGCCGCTCATTTTAACACCGCCAAAGGGTAGGCGAGGGTCGCTTTTGGTAATTCCATTCACAAATACAGAACCGCTTTGTATTTGGGCGGCAAGTTGTTCGGCACGGGCTGTATCTGTACTCCAAACGCTGCCGCCAAGTCCTAACCGACTGCTATTGGCTATGGCAAGGGCCTCATCTTCAGTAGTAAAGGCCATTATCGGCATTACTGGTCCAAAGGTTTCCTCGTTCCAAACGGGCATATTTGGCGTAACATAACTGATAACTGTTGGTTGAAACCAAGCTTTGCTTTCACCAAATACTTTGCCGCCAGTAAGTACTTTGGCACCTAAGGCAACACTGCGCTGCACTTGGTCGGCCAATTCAGTTGCTAAATCTGGACGTGCTAAAGGACCGTATTGTGAGTTTGCCTCTAAAGGGTCACCCACTTTTAGGGCATTCAATTTCGCAACAACCTTTTCTGTAAACTCGTCAATTACACTTTCGTGGACAATAAAACGCTTGGCAGCAATACAACTTTGCCCAGTATTTATCATACGTCCTTTAACGGCATTTGTGGCAGCAAACTCAATATCTGCATCAGCCAATACGATGAACGGATCAGAACCACCCAATTCCAAAACGCACTTCTTTAAATTGCGTCCCGCCGCCTCGGCAACCGATTTACCCGCTGCCTCAGAACCAGTTAGGGTTACGCCAGCAATACAAGGATTTGCGATTGTAGCAGCTATATCGGCACTTTCAATAAACAGGTTTTGGAATACATATTCAGGGAAACCAGCATCTTGAAATAAATCATGAATAGCTTGCGCACATTGAGGCACATTGCTCGCGTGCTTTAAAACAAAGGCATTGCCTGTTAATATAATAGGTATAGCACATCGCAAAACTTGCCAAAAAGGAAAGTTCCAAGGCATAATACCAAGAATAGCACCAATAGGTCGATAGGCTACGTAACTTTTGGTAGCATCGGTAGCTATGATTTCGTTGGCTAAAATAGCCTCACCATTTTCGGCATAATAAGTACAAGCCCAAGCACATTTATCTACCTCAGCTAAAGCTTCGGTAATAACCTTACCCATTTCCAGACTCATTAATTGAGCGTAGAAAGACCGTTTTTCTTTTAATAATTCACCAATTCGTAAAGCTAATTTCGCTCTTTCAGAAAAATTAGTTAAACGCCAAACCTCATGCGCTTTATGTGCATTGTAGGTATGCTCCAAAACAGAAGTGATTGATAACGAGGGAAATGTTTTAATAATTTCGCCGTTGGCAGGGTTTATACTTAGGTAAGGCATTATAGAGAGAAGGAGCAAATAGAAAATTTTTATGCGTAATGCAACCGAAAGTAAGGATTAAACATCTTAACTTCAAAACCATTTAGCAAATGCGTTTAATGAAGTTTTCTACAACCGACGAACAATTGATAGAAGGATGCCTGAAGAACGACTCACGTTCTCAGGAAGCCTTGTTTGAGCGGTATAGGAAACGTATGTATGCCGTTTGCTACCGTTATATACCAGATAACTTTGAAGCCGAAGATGTAATGTTAACAGGCTTCGTAAAAGTGTATCAGAATTTAAAGCAGTACACTTTCCAAGGCAGCTTTGAAGGATGGATGCGCAGAATTATGGTGAACGAATCGCTTATGCTATTACGTACAAAAAAAATGATGTACGTAGAAGCGAACGAGATTAACGCCCACCAATACAGTAGTACCCCAGAACAATTGGGCTTCAATTTGCAAGAACAAGATCTATTGGAAGTTATTCAGGAATTGCCAGAAGGCTACCGAACGGTTTTCAACTTGTATGCCATTGAAGGCTATAATCATAAAGAAATAGGCGAAATGCTAGGCATAAGCGAAGGCACTAGCAAAAGTCAGTTAAGTAGGGCCAGGACCTTGCTACAAGAAAAATTAATGGTATTAGAAACCAACAACGAAAAACATTATGAATAAGCCAGAAAATCATATTGATAGGCTCTTCAGAGAAAAGCTAAGTTCTACCGAAGCGGAAAACCCTTCAGGGGCTGATGCTTGGGCAAGAATGAATGCGATGTTGCAAGCTGGAGCTACAAGCACCACTATCCAAGAAAAAGAAGAAAAGCCTGGAGGTGTAGTGGTATGGTTCCGTCAGTATAGTATGGCGGTTGCTGCCGCGGTATTGGTGGCATTAACGGGAGTTGCTGGTTTAGTAATGCTCCAAAAGAATAATACTACCTATACAGCAATTGCTTTAGCCGATACTGAAGGCAACGGTAAAAACGAAACGGTTATTCCTACCAAAGAAAGCAAAACCACAGCTACTGAAACTAAAGCAGGAAATGCAGCGAATAATAGCGCTGCACCTACTAATACTAATCCAAGTATTAACGGGGTATTGCCTCAAAATATTCAGCCAGCTTCACCAAAGCCAGCCCAAAAGGAAAAGAAGCCTTCTTTGCGTAAGCAATATCCAGATATTGCACGTATGCAAACTTTAGTGGCAATGAATAATATTTCTGATAACAATGCAACCACATCTGGAATAAATGCATCTTTAAATAGTACTATTGAAACTGCTTCGCTTTCAACCAAAGAAGCCGATATAGCACTCACTAGTAAAAGTTTAGAAGTTTTACCTTCATCAGAATTTGTAATGGTACCTGTACAAATCCTGTATAAAGGAAGTTTACCCACAGCAGAACAATTGGCTGCTTACAAAGCCGAAGAACGTGGCGAAAAAGTAGGCCCTAACAAGGGTGCTGTTCGCAACTTCTTTGCATCGTTATGGCGCTTCAAAAAAGGTGAAGGCAGCACTACCGATGTAAAAGAAAATACGAAAGGTTTATATGCAGTATTCTCTTCTTCAGAAGAAGAATAATCGCCGATAAAAAATATAATCACCACAAAACGAAAAATCAGTTTCTATGAAATTCGTATTGAAAACATTGCCTTTACTTGGCACCTTATTATTCAGCTTGGTAGGTTACGCCCAAGAAGCGCCAAAGGCACCTATTGAACCGAAACCTTCATTGGCGCCAAGAGCTCGAAGAGCTCCAATTGCGCCGAACGCTGCAGTTTCAAATGCTAAAAACGATACTGTTGTAATTAAGTTACCAAACGGTAAACAGATGATGATGGTTGCCTATGGCACCAATATGGTTGAGCTTTCGGCTAATTACGACCTAGGAAGCTTTATCAATCAGCTTGATGCAACCTTGCTAAAATCGGTTGAGCCTTCTACTGTATCTTCTGAAGGGGTTACTTATACTAGGGGTTCGTCATCTAAGGGTACCAAAGCGTTACCAAAAGATACTTCAATTGAGCTTTCTATTTCAATGAATAGTAATGCTGAAGGTAGCTCAAAATCTGAAGTTAACATTTCAAGCAAGAAGAAGATTGTTACCGTTATTACTTCTGATAGTCACCTGAAATCGTTGCTAGATTCCTTGCAAAGTGCTGGAAACTACGATTTTCAAGTACGTACTTCTACTGAGGGTACTCGTTACTTAATCTCTAGCAAAGATGTTGTAAACCAAAGCCAGCCAGTTTTTAATAGTTCTTACTTGCAAGTGAACTTCAAAAAGTCGTCTGATTCTGCAAGAGCTTATTTTGCTCCACCAGCTTATAGAAAGTTTTTTGATTTTGAATTGGATCTGGGCTTGAACAACTATTTAGGTGCTAATGGTGAGATTCCTTCAGATAATGCAAACTATTCCCTATCTCCACTTGGTAGCCGTTACGTAGCCCTTCGTGGACAATATAACTTTAGCTGGAAAATTAGCGAAAAGGGCAACCGCCGTTTTAATTTAAGTCCAGGTTTAGAGGTGCAATGGTATAACTTTATGTTTAGAAATGAAGTGGTTTTACAGAAGGAAGGTGGCTCAAACTCCTTTAACAAGGGTGTAGATGTGGGCTTCCCGAATATTGATAAGAGCAAACTCACTGCAGCTTACTTGAATATCCCGATAAACTTCGAAATTCAGAATGTAATTAAAGACGTAAATATTGGTGCTTCGGTATATGGTGGCTATTTGCTTGATGCTTATACCAAAGTGAAGTACACTAAGGCCGATGGCGATAAAACCAAAAACCGCTACAGAGAAGGTACTTACAACGTAAATAACTTCCAATACGGTTTCAAAGGTTATGTAAGTATTGAAGGAGTAGAAATTTTCTATCGTCAGAATTTAACTCAGCTATTCAAAGGCGATCCTAACTCGCCAGAACTCACACCAATAGCCATAGGCATTACGCTATAAGGCTTAAAGAATCAATTGTTCATTGCACATTAATTTGTGATAACCGGGAGGCTTTGCCTTTCGGTTTATCCTGTTAAGAGCCTATATCATATGTCGTTCAATTTTCCTAATGCGAGCTACCCAAGCCTTTGTTTTCCAGAGGTTACTTTTCAGTGGCAAGCAGAAGGAGAAAAGCAAAAACTTTGGGATGCCTTCCGCAAGAAATGGATTGTACTCACCCCTGAAGAATGGGTAAGACAGCATTTACTACACTATTTAACCAACCAAGGCTACCCACCCACTTGTATGCAAGTAGAGCGGTTGGTAGCCTATAACGGAATAAACAAACGTTTTGATGTCCTTATTCGCAACCGACAAGGCCATCCTTGGCTATTGATAGAATGTAAAGCACCGCAAGTACCTATTACCCAAGCTGAGGTTTACCAAATTGCGGCATATAACAATACCTTAAAAGCACCTTATCTATGCCTAACCAATGGGATAGATACTTATTTGGCAAAAGTTAGTGAACAAGGAATAACGGCATTAGAAGCTTGGCCAAGGTATGAGTAGTTTAAAACCCTAAACTACTATTACACTCTAAAGTACCACCTTGTAAAAGCATAGCTCTTGTAATTTCATAATTGGTAATGGCTTTTCCGTTCCATTTCCAAGTAGGCTTTTGGTTTTTGGCCTTGTTATGAATTACAGTTACTGTTTTTCCGTTAGGTAAATTCCAGGTAATCTTCTTGAATAGGGGAGAAGCCAAGTTAAAGGTGCCACCAACAGGGTTCATTGGGTAAAAGCCCATTGCATTTAAAATGTACCAAGCACTCATTTGTCCGCAATCGTCATTACCTATGATGCCGTCGGTTTTATCGGTGTAGAACTCATTGCATATTTTACGAATAATCTTAGCTGCCTTTTCTGGCTTGCCGATAAGGTTATATAAGTATGCAATATGTTGACTAGGTTCATTTCCGTGGGCATAAGTCCCTATCAGTCCACTTACATCAGGTGGGGCATTGCCAGTAATACGGGTTTTGCCAAAAAAGAAAGTATCTAAACGGGCTTCAGTAGCTTTAGGTCCACCAAGTAGTTCTATGAGCTTCGGCATATTATGCTGTACCGACCATAAGTATTGGAAGCCATTACCTTCAGTATAAGCCGTTCCAGCTATGGTAGCATCGTAAGGGTCAAAAGGGCGTTTCCAATTGCCAACACTATCCTTTGGCATAAAGAACTGAGCATCCTTATCCCAAAGATTTAAATAAGAAGTACTTATTTTTTCATACTTGGCTTGCCATTCTTTTTCACCAGCAAGTTTGGCCAATAGCCCAGCACAATGATAATCATAAGAAAGCTCCAAGGTTTTAGAAACCGATTCTAAAGTTAGGTCATAAGCCTTATAGCCATTCAAAAGGAAATCATCAATCCAATCTTCAGAACTAACCAAGGTTTGGTTTACCATTTTTAAGGCGCGGGGTAGGGCAGTATCGGTAGGGTTCAAAAGGAAGTAATCTGTAATTACAGGTACTGAATGGAAGCCTATCATACAATTCGTTTCGCTAGAATGGAGGGTCCAAACAGGTAATCGCTTCATTTGGTCTGCTTGGTCAATCAGGCTATACACCCAATCTTTACTCAATTTAGGACTCATAATCTGGTGTAATGGATGGAAACCACGATAGGTATCCCACAAAGAGAAAATTGAGTAATGCGGATAGCTTCCTTTATGGATTTTCCTATCCATACCTCTATATCTATTATCGGCATCAGCATACATAGTTGGTTCCTGTAAACTATGGTAAACAGCAGTGTAAAAAGTACGCTTTTGGGCGTTGGTAGCACCTTCTAAGGTAAACTGACTCAATTCTTTTTCCCAAGCATCGGCAGCATCTGCATAAACCCTGTTGAATTTTTTATTACCAATTTCTGATTCCAGATTTTTAAGTGCTTCCTCTGGTCCTACTGACGATATGCCTACTTTTACTTGCATAGGTTCGCCTTTTCCAAAGTAAAAAACAGCTCTTAAATCCCTGCCAGCATAGGTTGCAGATTTTTCAATAACATCCTTTCCATCTAACAGAACACGAGTTTTATTAGGTGCAAATGGAAATTGAATAGCAAAGCAAATTTTTACATCTGGTCCCCAACCTTTACTTTGGCGGTAACCTATAAAGGTAGTTTCATTTACCTGCTTTATTTCAGAGGCTATCACATCGTCGCCTCCTAAACCATGGCGTAAATCTAAATACAGGTTACGGTCCTTTACAGAAGAAAACTGCATAATTCCACTACGTATTGCAGCAGTTAATTCTACAGTAATTTCAGTTGGCATATTATAAGATAACCTGTAAAAGCCAGGACTTGCTTCTTCGTTCTTATGGGTAAAAGTTGTCCCTATCGGGTTAAAAATACGGTCGCCTTTTTCTAGTAATGATAGCCTTTCTAGGCTTTCAAAATCGCCAGAAAAAGGGAGCAATCTAATATCGCCAAGGTCGTGAGCGCCTGTGCCGCTTAGGTGGGTAAGTGAAAAACCTAATAAGGTGCTATCGTTCCAATTATAGCCACTGCATGAAGCCCAATCTGCCAGATGCAAGTTATCAGGACTAAACTGTAACATCCCAAAAGGTACTACCGCCCCTGGAAATGTATGACCGTTACCACCAGTGCCAATAAATGGATCTACGTATTTAGACTTTGGTATAGATTTATCCTTTGGATTTACTGGTTGGGCAAAGCTATATTGAGCAAATAAGGCAATTGCGATTATAAAGTAGCCAAAGGTGTTATTGAATTTCATTATCGGGGTTGGTGTATAAGTGTAATAGGCATCAAGCTATGAAATAGATTGCTTAATGGCAAAATTAAAAGGTTTAACAGTACTTTTGAATAGGTAAAATTATTCCTTCAAAGGCTTTAGCATAGATTTGCTTAGAAGTAGCTGATTCTAAAAAAAATCATAAACCTATGGTTACTTTTCTGTTTTTTGAAGTATTCAAGGGAAAGAAACTCCTAAAATGAATAACTATTCCTTCCACCGCTTATTTCTATTTTTCATCTGTTTACCACTATTTGGCTTGGGGCAAGAAGTTAATGTTACCACCTATGCAGGCGGAACCTTTCACGATTCCCCTGCCTTAGAAGCAAAATTTTTCCAAACATTAGGTACAGCAGTAGATGCTGCAGGAAATGTTTATGTCGCTGATGCAGGAAACCATAGAATTAGGAAAATAAGTACTACGGGTATAGTTTCTACTATTGCGGGTACTGGAGTCGCAGGTTATGCAGATGGTGCAGGAAATGTTGCAAAATTTAATTATCCAACGGGTGTTGCGGTAGATAGAACAGGTAATTTGTATGTAGCAGACAATCAAAATCAAAGAATTCGCAAAATCAATACATCAGGCGTAGTTTCTACCTTGGCAGGCTCTGGATTTCGAGGCTTTTCAAATGGAACAGGAACGGCAGCAAGTTTTCGGTATCCATTTGGTATTGCTGTTGATGCTTCAGGGAATGTATATGTGGCGGATCGATCGAACCATAGCATTCGTAAAATAACCACTGCTAGAGTGGTTTCAACCTTTGCGGGTACAGGAAACATTGGCGTTACTAACGGAACTGGAACAGATGCAAGTTTTAATGAACCAGCAGGTATAGCTATAGATACTTCAGGGAATTTAATTATCGCTGATAGACAAAACCATCGAATTAGAAAGATAAGTCCAACTAGAGTAGTGACAACCATAGCAGGTTCAGGACTTACTGGGGAAGGTAATGGAAGTTTTTTAAATGGCGATTTAGCGACTTCTCGATTTAGTATCCCTACAGCTGTGGCAGTAGATAGAGCTGGAAATATTTTTGTAGCAGAAGAACATAATAGGCGCGTTCGCAAAATAACTCCTGCTGGTGTGGTTTCTACTTTAGCGGGTTCTGGAAGCCAAACCTTTGCTAATGGCACAGGAACTTCGGCAAGTTTTTCACAACCAATGGGTATTTCTATAGATGCACTTGGGAATCTATATTTAGCAGATATGTCTGAACACCGAATTCGTAAAATTACTACAACAGGTGTGGTAACTACATTTGCTGGCACTGGTACATTTAGTTTTGCAGATGGCACGGGCACTATAGTAAGTTTCAATAGGCCATCCGGCGTAGCTGTTGATAGAAATGGTGATGTATTTGTTGCAGACCTATCCAACAATCGTATTCGTAAAATAAATCCTTCTGGGGTTGTATCTACATTTGCAGGGTCTGGAGCTGCAACTAATGTAAATGGCATTGGTACGGCAGCAAGTTTCGGTCAACCAAGAGATCTGGCCATTGATTCAATTGGGAATATTTATGTTGCTGCAAGTAGGCTCATTCGAAAAATTAATGCATCAGGGCTTGTAACCACATTGGCTACATTATCTAATATTATTATTGGTATAGATGTTGATAGAGTTGGAAATGTTTATGCAGCAATTTGGGATGAGCACCGCATCGTAAAAATAACTCCAGCAGGAGTAGTTTCTACTTTGGCAGGCTCCGCCGGGACTGCTGGTTATGTTAATGCAACAGGCTCTGAAGCTAGGTTCAATCGCCCGAGGGATGTAGCTGTTGATGGATCAGGTAACGTATTTGTTGTAGATGGTTATAACCATCGCATCAGAAAAATAAGTCCATTAGGGGTGGTTACCGCATTCGTAGGTTCAGGAATTTCTACTTTTGCTGACGGCACAGGAACCGATGCCAGTTTTTCATATCCTAAAGGTATTACAATTGATGCTTCTGGATTTTTATATGTAACAGATAGTTATAATAATCGTATCCGTAAAATTAGTCCTGCAGGAGTAGTTACCACTTTAGCTGGTACAGGTGATCAAGTCTTTGCTGATGGAACTGGAACAACAGCAGCCTTTAGTCAACCTGATAATGTGGCCATTGACAGTGAAGGTAATGTATATGTAGCAGAAGCAAATAGCCTTCGTATTCGCAAAATTATTCAAGCAGGTTGTGCCACACCTGTAATTTCAGGAACTGCTACAATTTGTGCAGGAATGTCAAGTGTTTTAACATCAACTTCAGCATCTGGGTACATTTGGAGTACAGGTGCAAATACCCAAAGTATCACGGTTACAACTTCTGGCACCTATACAGTTAGAACAATTGAAGGTACTTGCACAAGTGCAAATGCAACCTTTGCAGTAACAGTAAATGAATGCGGACCCTTATTTATAGGTTCAGGTAGCTATTCTATAGCCTCTAATTGGGCAAATAATACCGTTCCAATTCCAGGAAGCAATATTACTGTAGCAGGAAATATGACTGTGAATAGTGGTGTAAGCTACGCCAATATTACAGTGCTAGCAGGTGGAATTATCAATATTACAAACGGTACTACTCTAACTGCTACTGGTAACCTATCCAACGCCAATACAATAATAGGAGAAGGCACTCTTTTACTTGCAGGGGCTAACAATCAAACATTTGGAGGCGGCATTATTGAAAACTTGCTCGTAAATAATAGCGCAACTGTTGTTCAAAGTGCTGTAACGCAAATAAGTGGTAGTGTTACTTTAGGAAGTAATCAAGTTTTAAATCTGAACAATCAGCAATTAATTTTGCTTTCAACATCAATAAAAACAGCTAGTTTAGCTAACGTACCTTCAAATTCTAGCATCACCAATGCTACTAACTTTACAGTACAACGGTGGTTAAACAATAATTTAATTAGAAATGGCGCTAGTTCAACTGGAAATTACTATTTCTTAGGTCCTGTAGTTCAAGGTCAAACAGTAAACTTGTGGAATGCGGTAAGCCCCTATAATAACCAAACGTTCACAGGCACGGGTGTTGGTAACTTATACTTGTATAACCCAATAGCAAATAACTGGTATAAGCCAAGTTCATCATCAACAGCATTACCAGTAGGTGCGGGTATTCAAGTATGGTTTGGTGCATCAACTTTCTTCGGAACAAGAAATGCTTGGTCAGTTACAGGTGTACCACAAGTGGGCAATTATAATTTACCAATAACGCCTAACCAAGGATTTCAACTCCTTTCAAACCCCTATCCAAGCACAATAGATTGGGATAGCCCAAATTGGACTAAAACTAATGTAGCAAATGCAATTTATATCTATGATTGGGTAAACCGCAGGTATAAAAGCTATATAAATGGCCTAAGTATTAACGGAGGTTCAAGATACTTGCCAACCGCTCAAGGTTTCATTGTTAGAGCCAATAACAATGCTCCAGTATTAACTGCCAGAGAAGGCATTAAAGTAAGTAATCAAGTAGCCATGCAGCGTATTGAAAGCCAAGTAAACTCAATAATTAGGTTACAAGTTCAAAGCGATTTAATGATTGATGAAGTACTTATTGCAAATCGTCCAAATACACAATTGGCCTTTGAACCAGAATTTGATGCTGAAAAAATGATGAATCCTGCCAATAATATATTTATCGGAGGAACTGTGCCTCAAAGTATTGCATCAATGGATTTGAATGAAGCAACCGTAATTCCAATTGTACTGCTATCAAATTCTTCTGGTTCAGTTACTTTAAGTACGGCTGAGTTTTCAGGGTTATCAGGTGGTCCTT
The DNA here is from genome assembly GCA_027487695.1 of Cytophagaceae bacterium. Taxonomy (GTDB): domain Bacteria; phylum Bacteroidota; class Bacteroidia; order Cytophagales; family Flexibacteraceae; genus JAIYDB01. The sequence continues at coordinate 13,033 of JAIYDB010000114.1, forward strand.
ATTATTTAGTAGACGAGGTAACTACAGAAGTATATCCATATACCCCACAAACAAATTACCAGTTCTTCCTGAACGCTAATCAGCCGTATTCATTAAGTCTTCGTTTGAACAATGTTACAGGTATCAATACCTTCAAAGTCAACGCATTTGAGATTTATCCTAACCCAGCAACAAACAAAGTAACTATTCAAACAAATGGCACTGGTAATTTAGAAATCCTTAATGCCATAGGACAAGTAGTTTTTAATCAACGTGCAATTGGAACAAACGAAATCAATATCTCTAAACTGGCAATGGGTGTTTACACTGTTAGGTTTAACGGAGTAAGCCAAAAGTTGGTGGTGAGGTAAGAGAGTTTGATTATGCTTAAACAAAAAACGCCAGCCCGAAGGGCTGGCGTTTTTTTGTAGGGCAAGGTTTAGTAGGATGATTCACAATACCTTTTTTAAAACAGTTGTATACTGATTCCGAAACAATCAAAAACGTTTTTATAACGGTGCAAAACTGACTATAAACCCCTTTTGCCTCCAAGTCTTCAAAAACCTAATTTGCAAATAACTTTGGTTCCCTTATTGCCTCCAAGTCTTCAAAAACCTGATTTGCAAATAACTCTGGTTCCATGTCTTAGGAATAAAATAAGCAAAGCGTAATTTTTTTCCCTTTGCCTACAAGTCTTCAAAAGCCTGATTTGCAAATAACTCTGGTTCCACGTCTTAGGAAAAAATAAGCAAAGCGTAATTTTTTCCGAGACGTGGAACCAGTGGGGAGAATACTTCTACTCCTTAAAAGTTTAGGCAATGCTCGAGGTGCTGAAGTAATAAATAATTCTGAAGCAGGATAATAGAAATTTATCTATTACAGATCCTGAATTAAGGCAATTGAATAAAGGATTGATTTTAGGTAGAATTCTTTCCTAAGTATGGTCAGACTATTTTATGTTTGGTTAACTTTAAAGGTTCAAAAAAGTGATTTAAAGGTCCGTTGCCTTTACCTGTAACAACATCTTTGCCATGCTTAATAGCCTGATGCACATATTGCTGCCCTTTAGCTACTGCATCTAATAAGGTTTCACCTTTCGCAATATAGCTTGCGATTGCAGACGATAGGGTACAGCCTGAACCATGCGTGTTGATAGTACTAAATTTTTCAAACTCATATTGATGCACATTGCCTTCCTCATCGAAATAAAGGGAGGTTAGCTTTGGTAGTTTAAGATGTCCACCTTTCAATAACAATGATTTACAACCCAGTTTTTTGATCTTCTCGCCTGCTAAATACATATCATCAATCGTTATTACCGGCATTTCTGCAAGTATTGACGCTTCATCCATATTGGGTGTAATAACAGATGCTAACGGGAACAATTCATTAATGATTGTTAAAATGGTACTTTCCTCTATTAGCTGGTGACCGCTAGTAGCAACCATAACGGGATCAAAAACAATGGGAATGTTAGAATGGGACTTTAATGTAGCGGTTATAGTTTCTACCAATTCGCTAGTATGCACCATGCCAATCTTAATTGCATCGGGATATATATCATCCAGGATAGAATGTATCTGGTCTTTAACCGCAGTTACAGGAATTGGGTAGATCGATTTTACGCCTGTGGTATTTTGTACGGGCAAAGCTGTAAGCACTGAAGTTGAAAAACAACCTAATGCTGAAGCTGTCTTAATATCGGCCTGTATACCTGCTCCACCACTGCCGTCAAATCCGGCTACAGTCATGACAGAAGGGTATTTGTAGTGTGTCATTATGCGTTTATAATAGCTTGTTTAAGAGCGAATGCCGCCTTTTCGGGATTATTTGCACTGCAAATTGCCGATACTACCGCAATGCAGTTTGCTCCTGCTTGAATAACACTGGCAGCATTGCCGAGGTTCATATTTCCAATTGCCACTAATGGTTTAGTAGTTAATGACCTGATCTTTCTGATTCCTTCAAGTCCCCATTCAGTAACTGTATCAGTTTTGGTAGTGGTTTGAAAAACAGGACTTACGCCAAGGTAATTCGAAACTATTGTTTCATTATTGTTTAATTGCTCAAGGTATTCTATAGAATAACCTACTATTTTGGTTTTATCCCATTCATTCCTGATCTGGAAAGGCTGCATATCATTATTACCAACATGTATTCCATGGGCTTGAACTTGCTTAGCAACACTTAGGTTGTCATTTATGATCAATGGAACAGCATATTTATCTGTTATCTCTTTGAGCTTTTGTGCCCTATCAAGATAAACTTGATTTGGTATATTTTTCTCTCTTAATTGAATAATATCTACCCCGCCAATTATAGCTTGTTCGGCAACGGTTAAAAAACTCTTAGAGCCGCAAGCTGCTTCTGAAATAACAAGGTATAATTGGTATGGAAAGCATGAACTCATTATAAGCTTATCTTAACATACTGATGGAAAGAATCTTCAGAAATATTATGCAATGTATCAAGAAGGTTCATTTGTAAACTTCCCGGTCCATCGCTTTTTGTAGCTGCTAACTGACCTGATAAACTAAATAAAGCTGTTGCCGCTGCAACTGCCTCCATTTTATCTCTAATAATCGCAATGAAAGCACCTATAACTGCCGTAGCCGAACAGCCTAAACCTGTTACTTTAGTCATGAGAGGATGCCCATTTTCAATAAATATTGAAGATTTTCTATCTATAATTATATCAGTTTCCCCTGATATACAGACTATTGATCCGTACTGCTGATTTAAGAACTTCGCAGCCTCATAAGCTTCATTACTTTGGGCCGTACTATCAACCCCTTTGGTAATGGAGGTGTTGACTTTTGATAGGGCCATGATTTCTGAAGCATTTCCCCTAATCACTGTTGGCTTATAATCTAACAGCGTTGTTAATGCACTATTACGGTAGGATGTTGCTCCAGCGCCCACAGGATCTAGTACCCAGGGCTTTCCGCTGATATTTGCTTTGTCTGCTGCCTGATACATAGCTTTAAGCCAATGCTCGCTCAGTGTACCAATATTAATTACAATTGCCTGGCAAATACCCACCATCTCGTCTATTTCTTCAGGTGCATGAGCCATGATTGGCGAAGCACCTACAGCTAAAAGCGCATTAGCTGAATTATTCATCACAACAAAGTTGGTAATATTATGAACAAGCGGACTTTGCTCCCTCACCTTTAATATATGCTCCCAGAGAATTTTTTCCATACAAGTTAAATTGATATGACAATATAATGAGTACGGCAAAAGGGGAATCTCACCAGATGAGGAAATGCAGAAATTGCTTCTGACTTTTCCCTACGCCGGTATCAACCGGATCAGGTTCAAAGGGTCTATCTCAATTCTTTACAGAATACCCCTAAAGCCATGACAAAAGTAACAAAAAGATTCTGCTAAATAACATGGGAATGTATTTTGCAGCCGCTTGTTAATTTTTTAAATAACTTTTATTCAGCGCTTTACCTATTTGTCTTAAACGGGATGAAATTCCTTCATCTGTAAAAGAATTGATTTTTGAAGCCAGCGGGAATAGTTGAATATAGTAAGGCGCATTCGCTAATACGGCAGCATCTGTATAAAACTGTTTATAGGCTGGTAGTAGGTATCGAGGTGTTTTATCAGTACCAGGAATTAAAGCCATGTGATAAGTTTCTACCGAAATCATAAAATTGATAAAAGTAGTAGCATCTTCAAGTTTTTGCCCTGTTAATTTGCTGTCTATTGCCAGAGCATCTACCCATCCTATAGGGGTAGATTGCGCATCTGAAAGAACAAAATCCTTGATCTTTAAACTAGACGCATCTGAGCAATTATCTTCCTTTGAACAGGTTAAATTTATTTCCCTCAGAATATCATAGAGTGATTCGGAATAGCCTACATAGGCTCTGCCATTACCTCTTGCAAACTGGGACTGGTAAAAAATGCCTTTATCATGATAAGTACTATCACGTCCCCAATTTGCATATGTCATAGCAGGCAGTTTGTTCAAATGATCGATAGTTATCCTGTCTATGTTTGCTAATGAACAATGTTTCTTTACTTTCTCTAAATCATGATACTGGTCAAACAGAGCATCGAGATACAGCTCACCAAGCCCTAAACTTCCTTTAAGGTCAATAAGCAAACCACCTTTCAAACTAGGATCTACCCCTATAACTTTTTCGAGGTCGTTAAGACGGGAAACTTTATCCATAGCGGTATCAGAAGCCCGATAAAAAAGAAAACTACCACATAGCCAATGAGGAACCGCATACAGCTTTTTATCAACCAAAGTTACTGAATTTGCAGGCATTTGGTCATCTTGTTTAAACTGAAAATTTTTGGTGACTAGTTCCTGTATTTTCTGCTTTTTTATGAAATCCTTTAGTAAGATGCAATCAATTTCATAAACATCTGCTTCCTCCGATAAAAGCCCGTCATAATAACCTTGGTTTAAGTTTATGATCAAGTCAACCTGCGGGTATTTTTTTTCAAATTCTGTTTCTACCTTTCTGTAAAAATTATCAGCGTTGGGGATATAGGGATATAATGAGACAGTTAATTGCCTCCTGATAGACTGTGCGTTGGCAGTTAAAGAAAAAGAAAGGAAAAAAAATGCAAAAAACAAAGCGGAATACCTTGGTACTTTTACTTCTAGTGATATATGAAGGCAATTTACATACAAAGAGAAAAGGCCACAAGCCTGATCGTTGATAAATTTGATAGGATTATTCATATGATAGTTGTTTAAATAGTTGGTGCAATAAATTATCCGTTGCTCGGTTTTACTTTTCCTGTAATTGAAAAAAGCAAGTATTGCAAATAGAACTGAAAGCCAGTATATAAAGGTTTTAGAAACTAATAAAACTACACACAACCCTAAGTCAAATTTCTAAAGAAATTCTGATGTTATCAAATCTGGCTTAAAAATGACCTAGAATGGTTTAAGAACTTTGAAGACTTAAAGTTACTGATTTATAAATACTTGTAATTAAAAAGGAAGCTTTTAGGATAGCTTCTGGAAATAACTTTTGCAAATGAATGATTAAATTCTGAATACACTGCTTATTTTTAGATGCTTGCCTGATTTGACTTTTAACACTTAGCAGTTTAACTTAAGGTTAAAAAGATTTTTACTCAACTTTACCCAGACTTACAGAAAAAATAACTTGTAACACTCCTTGTCACAATAGGCATAAAAAAACCTGTAAGCGATTAACTTACAGGTTTTTAATTGACCGTTTTGCGGTCCGGACGGGACTCGAACCCGCGACCTCCGCCGTGACAGGGCGGCATTCTAACCAACTGAACTACCGAACCTAATTCCCTTTAAAGTACTTTTAACCTGCATTGCTGCTGTCTTGGTTTCTTTTAAAGTGGTGCAAAGGTAAGGCGAAGTTTTATTCCTGCAAGCGTTTTTCTGAAAAAAAATGAAGATATTTTGTTATTGGCTCATTTACAGTTTGTTAAATTTTAATGAAATGGGCATCTTCTTTTGGGTAAGGGTAAAATAGGGCTCATTAGTTACTAAAACAGGTATAATGCTTGGTTATTCCACATTAACTGCCATCCTCTAGAAAAATTAAAATGCCTCTTTTGCTTAAAAAAACCGCGGTTTTCTGGTTTGCTCCCTTATTTCTAAATACTTTTGGTTCTCAGATGCCCCTTATTGAATTATGGCTGAAAAAAAAGAAACAACAACAACTACAGAAGGTAGCTTAAAGAAGGTGATTGCCCACGCTAAAGAATACGGTTTCGTATTCCCAAGCTCAGATATTTATGATGGCTTGCAGGCTGTTTATGATTACGGGCAGTACGGGGTGGAGCTTAAGAATAACCTCAAAAATCTTTGGTGGAAATCAATGACCCAGCTAAACAGCAATGTAATGGGTATTGATGCGGGCATATTTATGCATCCTACGGTTTGGAAGGCTAGTGGTCACGTAGATTCGTTCAACGACCCTATGATTGATAACAAGGATAGCAAGAAGCGCTACCGTGCCGATGTATTGATTGAAGATAAAGCCGCCAAATATGAAGAGGCAGGCGATGAAAATAGAGGTCAGAACCTTCGCAATAGGCTAGGCAAGCTAATGGAGGCTAATGACCTAGAGGGAGTTAGAGCCCTAATGATTGAAGAAGAAATCAAATGCCCAGTAAGCGGTACCCTTAATTGGACCGAGGTGAGGCAGTTTAACTTGATGTTTAGCACCCAAGTAGGTTCTGTTGCTGAAGATTCTTCAACCATTTACCTACGTCCGGAAACTGCACAAGGCATTTTTGTGAATTTCCTGAATGTGCAAAAATCTGGCAGGGCTAAAATCCCTTTCGGTATTGCTCAAATAGGTAAGGCTTTCAGGAATGAAATTGTAGCTAGGCAGTTCATTTTCCGTATGCGTGAATTTGAACAAATGGAAATGCAGTTCTTCGTTCGTCCTGGTGAGGAAATGAAGTGGTACGAACATTGGCGCGATACGCGTATGAAGTGGCATCAAGCCATTGGATTGCCTGCTGAAAAGCTGAAGTTCCATAAGCACGAAAAGCTGGCGCATTATGCCAACGCAGCGGTTGATATTGAATACCAGTTCCCATTCGGGTTTAAAGAAATGGAAGGTATCCATAGCCGTACCGATTTCGATTTAAAGAGTCACCAAGAATACAGCAAAAAGAAACAGCAGTATTTCGATCCTGAAATAAACCAAAACTATATCCCTTATGTGGTGGAAACATCTGTAGGGGCCGATAGATTGTTCCTTGCGGTGCTTTGCAATGCTTATAATGAGCAAGAAGTAGGGGAGGGTGAAGACAAGAAAGTGCGCGTTTTCTTATCGTTGCACCCTGCGTTAGCACCAATTAAAGCCGCCATTTTCCCATTGGTGAAAAAGGACGGTTTGCCAGAAAAAGCACAAGAGATTTTCAAAACGCTGCAACAAGACTTCAACGTGATTTATGAGGAACGTGATACTATCGGTAAACGTTACACCCGTCAGGACTTGATAGGTACTCCATTTTGCATTGTAGTTGACCAAGAATCGCTTGCAACTGAAACTGTAACCGTACGTCACCGAGATTGTACAGAACAGGAAAGAGTAGCCATTGCCGATTTGCCTAACTTCATAGGCAATGCAGTAAGCTTCAAACGTATTTTTGAAAAGCTGTAATTGATTCTGATAATACCTTAACCCGAAGAAAAACCAATTTCTTCGGGTTTTGCTGTATTTAATAACCCAACACCACCGTTTAAAGGATATATAGCAATTTCCCGCCGTAAAAGATTAACTTGCAAATAGTTCTGTGCAGTGCTTAAGTTCTAAACAGAAAAATTACCATTAGTGAACGTAGCCAACGAAATAAAAGAAGAACTTGAAAAAGGTGCAGAAGCCAGTAAAAAGGCGTTGCATTGGGCTTGGCGTTTGCTTAAAGGTTTGGGTTGGGGTGTATTGAGCCTTATTCTTTTGTTTGTGGCATTGGTTACTGCTATCAATTTGCCACCTGTTCAAACTTACCTTACCAATAAATTAGCGAATGAAGTAAACCAAAAAATAGGCTATAAAATTAGCCTAGGCTATGTGAATATATCTTGGTTTAACGCGGTTTACTTAGAGAACGTGGTTGTTTTAGATAGAAAGAACGATACCATTGTAAAGGCCGATTACTTACGAATGACTTATGATTTACCAAAGCTTTTGGTAAGGGATATCAGAATAACAGAAATTACAATGCGGAATGGTTTTACTACCTACTACGCGGGTGATACTGTAGGCAACCGAGGCGATCTAAATGGCTTTATTCAAGATCTTGCTGCTTTAACCGACGATGGTACAGTAAGGCCAAAGAATAAAAGAGCAGCAGAAACGGTAATTAGAGAAGTAATTTTAGAGAACTGCAATTTCTCTTACAATTACTTAGGTTCTGATTCAATACCTAATATGTTTGATTATGAACATTTTAGCTTGGATAAAATTTCTGGTTGTGCCAGCAACTTAACGTTCGTTGCCGATACCATAGCTATGTATATGGATCAGTTTAGTGGAATTGATAGAGGGACTAGACTACCCATAAAAACCTTTAATGGCAATGTGCAAATAGATAAACACAGGATTAGGATCAACAACCTTTTAGCCCATATAGGTAATTCAAAGCTTGAAAATTATCTTGAATTTAACTTTGATACTTGGACTAGTTTTTCAAGCTTTAACGATAGTGTAACTATAAAAGCGAATCTGTTAGGTTCTACTATCACGGCACAAGATCTAGCTTATTTTGCGCCAGAACTTAAGCAGTTTCAAGAGCGAGTAAAAGTTTGGGGAAAAGTAAGAGGAACAGTTTCTAGTTTGAATGTAAAGAACTTCCTTATTCAATTTGGTTTAGGAACAGAACTAAAAGGGAATATATCTTTAAAAGGATTGCCTAATTGGGATAGCACATTAATTGACCTTAACCTAAAAGAAGGCTCTGTTATTGCTGATGATATTGCCCAATATATTACCAAAAACGATTACGCTACAGCCTCAAAGTTTGGCATTGCCATTTTAAAAGGAAACCTGAAGGGGTATCCTATGCGTTTTAAAGTAGATGCAAACTTAGATAGTGACTTAGGGGAACTATCGGCCAACTTGGCAATGAACTTGAATAAAAACCCAGCACTTTCAACTTATTCAGGTCAGCTATCTACCACTAATTTTCAACTCGGAACTTTGTTAGATGCCGGTAACACCTTGCAAGCTGTAACCGCTCAAGGCGAAATTGATGGTAGGGGTATGGTGTTAAATGCTGTATCTGCAAACCTAACAGCCCAAGTAAGAGAGATTGGTATTTTAGGGTACAACTACCAAAATGTAGATATTACTGAAGCTACCTTTGAAAAACTGGTTTTTAATGGGCAAGCCTCAATTGAAGATAAAAACCTGCGTGCCGATTTTACAGGCTTCATAAACCTAAATGAAGGACAAGAAAAGTTTGACCTTGTAACCAATGTATTAGAAAGCAATCCTGCAAAGTTGGGCTTGGTTAAGGGCTTGTCAGAATTTTCAACTTATGCTACTTTAAAGTTTACCAATCTGGATTTTGATGAACTTGAAGGTTCCATAAACCTGTTGCACAATACAGCCTTATACAATGGTAATTATATTAATTCAGATACTGTAGATTTAGTGAGTACAAGAAATGGCAGTTATCGAAGTATTAACCTAAAATCTGATTTAGCCAGTGGCGAGATAAAAGGTAATTATGAACTGAAAACAGTATTACCTGATTTGGTATTGATGGGGCAAGAGTATGTTGCAGCATTATTACCTCAATATGCGGCAAACGACTTTTTAGAAGCCAAAGCAAAAAAATATGCCGACCCAAACTACGATTTAGAGTTTAGTTTCAACTTTAAAGATATTAACCCTATCCTAAAAGCATTTGAAACTAATTTAAGCATTGCTCCATTCACTTCTGTTGTAGGAACAGCTAATGCCCAAGTAACAGAAAAGGTAAAAGTGAATCTGAAGTCTGGCGAAATCAAGTTTCAAGACTATGGTTTCAAAAATGTGATGGTTAGTTTCGATGGAACCAAGCCAAGAGATCAGAACAATATCAATGCTAAATTAAATATATCTAGCACCAACCAACAACTCGGTACGCTTCCAAAGACAAATTCACTTGTTGGCAATTTTGTATGGCAGAACGATGTTGTAAATTTTGATACTGGTATAAAACAAGATAGTTCTACCAACGAAATTAATTTGAACGGTAATATCTTAATGACTGCCACCGAAAGTCAATTACACCTAAATCCATCCTTGGTTAGGTTGCTTGAACTAGATTGGCGATTTACAGATAAAAATAGGATTGTTGCCCTACAAGATGGTAGTTTTC
>JAIYDB010000073.1 GCA_027487695.1 Cytophagaceae bacterium
CCAAAGAAGGTTATTGCACCAAACCAAACCTGCACCCCAGCGCCTACTGGCAAGGCTGAATCTGGAGAACTTGGCTTATACCAATTATTTGCAGTTGGGTTATATAAGTACAAATTACCCACTCCAGAACCTGAGAATGTTTGGTTATTGTAACGACTTACACTGTTCCATAGGTTCATTGTTTGCCCTTGCACTACAGGTCCTAATAAATAATAATTACCTTCTGCGTTATTTCCTCTTCTTACAAAACCACTTAACCAACGTTCGACCGTAAAGCCAAACGTATTAATGATACTAGAACTGCTTGGAACTTGAGCTAAACGTGCTGTTTCAGAAGCAGTTGAGAGAAGGGTAAGCTCCCAATTATTCAAATTCAATACTTGGTTATTCCCTAAAGTTAGACTACTACTAATTTTAATTGGGGACGCCTGAAATACTGTATCACCATTATCTACCAATAAGTTAGCAATGGTGCCGCCACCACGCAAAACTTGCTGATTGCTTCCTGCTAGCTTTAAGGTTCCATTACCAGAAATTATACCTCCGTTATTTAATGTATCGGTTGCTGTTAAAGTAAAACCAGAGCCAATACTTATAGAAGCCTCTGGAAATACGGTTATTTTTGAATGGCTAACCGATTGGTTTAAAATCATATTTCCACTCACTTTTATGGCACTTCCTTCAGCAGGAACAGAGCCGTATTGCCAATTATTGTTATCGTTATAACTGCCGTTGCCTGTAAAAACATTTTCGCAAGTAATACTTGTCACTACTAAAGGACTTGATACGGCTGAAGTACAAGTACCAAAAATCGCTTGAACGGTGTAGGTTCCTGACTCTGAAACCGTGATGCTTCTAGTTGTGGCACCGTTGCTCCATATGTATCCAGTTGCGCTAGCTGTAGTTAATACCGTAGAATTGCCTGAACAGATAGTATTATTACCTGAAATAAAGGGTCTGGTATTACAATCATTGCCTAAGATTCGAGCTATACAAGGTGTGGAAAGGTTTCCATAACCATTAAATTCGCCTCCAAGCAATATTTTGCCGTCTTCTTGCAATGTAATTACCCTTATATTAGCATTTGTTCCTGTTCTAGGATTAAAATTAGAATCCAAACTGCCATCAAAATTCAAGCGAGTTAATTCATATAAACTTGTAGCATAATTATATTTTAGAACTAATATCTTGCCATCAGGTTGTAGAGCCATTGTGAAAATACCAATATTTGCAATTGTTCCTGCATTAAAAGAACCGTCTAAACTTCCATCAGGATTTAAACGGGCTATATAATTTCTAGGGATGCCATTATAAGAAGTAAAACCACCACCGATCAAGATTTTTCCGTCTGGTTGCAAAATAATTGGACCTACACTATTATTTATACTTATTCCTGTTCCAGTATTAAAAGTAGCATCTATGCTACCATCAGGATTTAAGCGAATAATACCGTTTCTAGCCGCACCATTATAGTTTACAAAACTTCCTCCAAGTAATATTTTTCCATCTGGTTGCAACATAATTGATTCTATAAAACCATTGGCACCTGTTCCAGTATTAAAAGTACCATCTAAACTACCATCAGGATTTAAACGTGCAATACCGTATGTTATATTTCCTGTATTGTAATTATAAATAGAACCAAACAAGACTTTGCCATCTGATTGCAGTTCCATTAAATTCACCTGCTGATTTTCACTTGTTAGTGGGTTAAAACTCGCATCTAAGCTGCCATCAGGATTTAAACGTGCAATACCGTTTCTAGCAATACCATTATAAGAAGTAAAACTACCACCTATCAAGATTTTGCCGTCTGGTTGTAAAAACGTGTATCGTACAAAAGAGGGTTGCGCGCCTGATCCTCCTGGATTAAAAGTAGCATCTAAACTACCATCTGTATTTAAACGAGCAATACCACTTCTAGCAATACCATTATAGGAAGTAAAACCACCACCAATCAAGATTTTCCCATCTGGTTGTGTTTTAATTGACCAAATAGAACGGCTTGCTCCTGTTCTAGGATTAAAAGTAGCATCCAGAAATCCATTAGCGTTTAAACGGGCTAAATATGATCCAATATCACCTCCATAACTGTCTGAAAAAGTTCCTGCAATTAGGATGCTACCGTTAGATTGAAGGGCAAAAGTAGCTATACGTATAATCTCACCACTTACTGGTGGATTAGGCGTAAAACTCGGGTCTAAACTACCATCGGTATTTAAGCGAACTGCATAGTTTCTTTCGATCCCAATTGCAGAAAACTCTCCACCAACCAAGATTTTGCCGTCTGGTTGTATAATTATTGCATTAACATAACTATTTCCTCCTATTCCTGGATTAAAAGTAGCATCTACACTACCATCAGGATTTAAAAGTGCAATATCATTTACTCCAGAGTTGTCATCGCGGTTAAAAAAATAGCCACCAATCAAAATTTTGCCGCTGGCTTGGACGGCAAGGGAAACTATACCATAATAAGAAACTTGGTCACTTACTCCTACGCTAGGATTAAATGTACCATCGAAACTGCCATCAGCATTCAAACAAGAAAAAAAAGTTCTACCTCCAGACTCACTATTACCAACAATCAATACTTTACCGTTTGGCTGTAATGCAAGTAATGCTATCCGATCATTTATTGCTGTGCTTGGATTAAAGGTAGCATCTAAACTACCATCAGGATTTAAACGGGCAATATTATTTCTAGAGGTGCCATTATAAGAAGTAAAATCACCCCCTATCAAGATTTTTCCATCGGGTTGTAAAGTTATTGCCCTAATTACGCCGTAGCTTGGCCCAGTTGCTGGATTAAAAGTAGTATCCAAACTTCCATCTGCATTTAGGCGAGCTATATTATATCTAAAAATACCATTATAAGAATTAAAAACACCACCGATTAATATTTTCCCATCGGGTTGTAAAGTTATTGCCCTTACAGCACCAAAAAAGCCGAAAGCGTCTCCTCCTGAATTAAAACTCTCATCTAAAGTGCCATCGGTATTTAAACGCGCTAATCCATTTTTAGAAGCGCCATTATAGTTGGTAAAACTTCCTCCAATCAATACTTTTCCGTTCGGAAGCGCAACTGTAGCAGAAATTCCTCCATTGCCACCATATCCATAATTAAACTGGTAATCGGTTCCTCTACCATAATGAAAACTTCGGTCAAGTTGGCCCGCACTTTGTGCCCAGCCTAATATTGGCAAAAGCACTATTAATCCTGTTAAAAG
>JAIYDB010000113.1 GCA_027487695.1 Cytophagaceae bacterium
CGTTGCCCTTGCTACAGGAACTACTTTAAACTTAAATAGCGGCGCTTTCTTAGTTTCTAATGGTAATGTAATAAGTGGTACTGGTACATTCAACTTGAATGGTGGTACGCTTCGTATCTCTAATACAGGTGGTATTGCAGCCACACTTACAGGTACTAATACATTTGGTAGTGGAACCATTGATTTTAACAGCGGTGGTACCCAATCATACGGTGCCGTGAATGGCCTTAGCAACATAAACATTGCAGCCATCAACAATACAACAGTTAACTTAGACGGTTCTACTTCAATGCGAACCCTTTATATTAATTCTGGTTGTACGTTTAGTGCTGGTGCGCATACTATTACAATTACCACCTTCTCTGATCGTAGTTCCTTTATTAACTATGGTACTTTTGTTCCTGGAACAAGTACTGTAGTATTTGCAGGTGGTGGTTCAGGAGTTGAACACTTATTAGTAGGTACAATTCCTTTTCATAATGTAACACTTGATCCAATTAACCCAACTTTTGCCCAGTTTTTAGGTGTTGATTTTGGTGGTTCTGCAACAATAAATATTGGAGGCACACTTTTCTTAAAAGCAGGAAGCTATTGCTTTAATAACTCACCTACCTACAGCGAAGGTGCTACATTGCGTTACGAAACTAACTACAGCTACAATGTAAACTCCGAGTGGAACAATCCTTGGAATGTGACTGTAGGAAACAATACCACAATAAATTTAGGAAATGTGGCACGTACTGTAAATGGTAATTTAACTGTAGATGCAGGCTCTACTTTAACCTTAGGCACTAGTACGTTCCCATTAAACGTAAATGGTAACTTTACTTTGAATGGTACACTTACAATGAGTACTAACCCAGGCGGTGATGTTAATGTATTAGGAAACCTTACTCAAGGTGCTAGTTCAGTTATTAACTTCAACTCTCGTCAGCTTGCTTTCATTGGCACAGGTGATCAAACGTGGACTGGCGGACCAACTACTGTAACAGTTCCATTCTTTGCAGTGAATAAAGCATCTGGTACATTCACTTTAGGAAGAGGTATTGAATTAGGTAATGGAACAAGTTCTGCAAGATTCTTATCTTCAGCGGGTATTACTAACTTAAATGGTCAAACAATCACCTTCAGTGGTTCTGGTGCTAAGCAGTTACGCATAGAGTCAAACGGTGTTTTAGCAACTGGCGGTTCAAGCCTAGCTGGCTTTAATGAATTCCATAATGGAACCGCGGTTGGTTCATTAAGTGGTACTATTCGTTTAAATGGAAGCGGCGCTGAAACTTTACCAGCAGGAACTTTCAATAATATTAGCCTTGAAACTTCTGGTGCTAAAACCTTAACTACAGGAACCACTATTAATGGTTTATGTAGAATTAAAGATGCAGCTACTGTTGTTGGTGTATCTCCAACTTACTCAGATGCTGGCCGTTTAGAATATGAGAAAACAGGCAATGTAACTGCAACTGCAGTTGAATGGCCAGCAAGTGGTCAGCCTACTAGGTTAACATTAAACTTAACTGGTGGTACTTTAACATTACCAGGTAATAGAACCCTTGCAAACGATCTAACAATTACCAGTGGCGATATCAATACCGATGGTTACGTACTATCTTTAGGAACAAGCACTAGCCAAACAGGTACGCTATCGGCTGCTGCAGGTTCTAAAATCATTGGTACTTTCCGCAGATGGGTAGCAAGTGCAACTGGTAGTTATTCATTCCCTATGGGTACTCCAACTACTGCACAACCTGCAACTATCAACTTTACAAGTGCACCTACAGGTGGTACCCTAACAACAGACTTTGTGCCGTTAGCCCCTAGCTTAAATGGCCTACCTGTATCTGATGGTTTGTATGTGATTGATAGAGTTGCTGGTAATGGATACTGGAGCGTAGTGGCTAACGATGGCCTAACAGGAGGAACGTATACTGCTTCATTCACCGCTAATAACTTTACTGGTATTAATGATATTACTAACCTACGTCTGATTAAGCGTGGCATAAGTTCAGATCCTTGGACAGTAGTTGGTACGCACGTAGCGGCATCTGGCACAACAAGTTCAGTTACCTTCTCACGTTCTGGCTTAACTTCATTCTCAGAATTTGGTTTGGGTAGCAATAGCTCAGAAAACCCATTACCTGTAACATTTGCTTCGTTCAATGGTAAGCTATCTGGAACAACAGCTAACCTAACTTGGAGCACACTTTCTGAATTGAACAACAAAGGCTTTGAAGTTGAAAAGAGTATTGATGGCAAAACCTTCACAAAAATTGCTTTTGTAGAAGGTAATGGAACAACTAACCAACGCCAGAATTATACTTATTCAGATAGAAACGCTACTTCTGCAGCTTACTATCGTTTAAAGCAAGTTGATTTTGATGGTAAGTTCGCCTACTCAAATACAATCTACCTAACTGAAAGAGCACAGAAAACTGCGGAACTAATTGCTTTCCCTAATCCTTCAAATGGTGAGATTTCACTTTCTGCTAAAGGATTATCAGAATCAATTAGTCAGTTTGTGGCTACAACTGCCAATGGTAAAGTTGTTTTCAGTAGCGAGAACGCAAGTTTCCTAAATGCAGCCTCTAGCTTCATTACTTGGTTTAAGAATGCGCCAAAAGGTGTTTACTTCTTAAATGTTTCAAGTCCTGAAACTATTGTAAAGCCTATCAAGGTAATTAAAGAATAACTGGTAAAACTCATTTAAAGGCAGCATCTATAAAGGTGCTGCCTTTTTTTATGTCCACTTTTTATAGCATAAGTAAAAGGTTACCTTAGCAAGATATTTAACCACCCTCCACCGATAATTACACTGATGAAATCTTATAAATTCCTTAAAACTACGTTTGTAGTTATATTTTTCAGTTTCCTTTTTAGTTTTAATTCAGCCCTTGCCTTGCGTGTAGAACCCGCTTATTGGTGGAAAGGAATGCAAATGAATGAAATAATGGTTTTGGTTAATGAACCTGAAATAGGCACATATACAATAGCCACTACCTCCCAACCTGGAATAAAAATTCTTAAAGCCTATACAAAGGATAGCAAGAACTACCTTTTCATAGAATTGAGCATTGCCAAGAATGCATCCATAGGCAGTTTCAATATCACAGTTAAAAATGGGGAAGGAAAAACCAAAAGCATCCCTTTTGAGGTAAAGGCTCGATCAGGCAAAAAGCCCAAAGCCATTACCCAAAACGATATCATGTATCTCATTATGCCTGATAGGTTTGCTAATGCTGATACCTCTAACGATTATATTGCTGCATTAGGTGACAAGCTAGACCGTAAAAATCAGTTTGCTAGGCACGGTGGCGATTTAAAAGGCATTGCTTCTAAATTGGATTACCTTAATGATTTGGGCATTACCACGATGTGGATAAACCCTGTTATTGAAAATGCAAACAGAAATGGAAGTTACCATGGTTATGGTTTCACTAACTTTTATGAAGTAGATGCTCGTTTTGGTAGCCATCCAGATTATGCAAACTTGGTTACTGAGGCGCACAATAAAGGAATTAAAACAGTAAAGGATATGGTATTGAACCATATTGGTATCGGTCATTCTTGGATGACAGATATCCCAGTTAAAAAGTGGGTAAGGTATTTTGGTGAAAAACCAACCCTTACTAATTTCAAACTTTCAGCCATGACCGACCCTCACGCCTCTGAAAGCGACTACAATAAAATGCAAAGAGGCTGGTTTGTAAATTCTTTACCAGACTTAGACCAAACCGATCCACTTTTAGAAAGGTACCTTATTCAGAATACCCTTTGGTGGATTGAGTCTGTAAACTTGGATGGTATCCGTTTGGATACATACCCATACAGTGAAAAACCATTCTTAGTCAATTGGCATAAAGCCATAGAAAAGGAATACCCTAACTTTTTCATAGTAGGTGAAATTTGGATAAACAACGTACCAAATGAAGCCTATTACTTGAAAAACGCCACTAATCAAGATGGATTTAAAGGCGGTCTATTAAGCACCACCGATTTTCCTTTATCAGAAGCAATAAGTAATGCCCTTAGAATTGGGGGCCGCAGGGGTGGTTCTAACTTGAATGAAGTTTATGAAGTTCTAAGTCAGGACTTTATGTATGCCAATGCAGGGAACAACCTCATATTCTTGGATAACCATGATATAGCTAGGTTTATGCACATTGTAGGTAACGACCTTCAGAAAATGAAACTTGGTCTTACCTTGCTGATGACTACCAGAGGTATCCCTCAAATTTATTACGGTACCGAACTTTTGATGAACGGTAATGGCGATCACGATAAAATCCGTTATGATTTTCCTGGAGGTTGGGCTTCAGATACTTTAAACTCCTTCTCAGAAAAAGGGCGCTCCGCCAACCAAAATGAGGTCTTTAACCTTATGAGAAAGCTAAACCAACTAAGGAAATCCAGCAAAGCAATAGGTGAAGGTAAACTCGTTCACTTTATCCCAGAAAACAATGTATATGTTTATTTCAGACAGCATGGTTCTGAAACTTTAATGGTGGTTTTAAATGGAAATACAGAAGTTAGGAAATTAGACCTAACACGCTTTGACCAATTCTTAAAAGGCAAGCAGAGGTTAGCTAGCCATGTAAACACCAACAAGGAAATGGAAATTCCTAAAGAAATTGAGCTGCAACCATTAGAAGCTGAAGTTTATAAGGTTTACTAATTTCTTTGCCGTTTCATTGATAAAAGCTTAAAATTCACAGTCGGTTTTTAGCTATTCACCTTTAAAAACAGGTTTGGGTCTAAAAAAGAAAGCTTATTTGTACTTAGTAATACATTTCAATGTGTTGTAAGGTATTCACATACTGAGCAGCGTTAATTGTTTAGCGTATTATTTGGTTAAATATCATAACTGTGCCACTAAGGTTTACCAATACTAGTAATGCTATGTTGGTAAACTTTTTTATTTATATTTAAGGGATAAACCCCCTTTCGCATATTCCAATGGAAAAAAAGGCCAGTTCTCTTTGGCTTGATAAACCACTAAATTACTTTTTAGCAAACAACAACCTTTGGCGTTGGGGTAGTATTGTGTTTTCTGGTTTATTCGTAAACCTTTTTTTAGATCTCATTTTTGGACTGCTTTATAGAAACTATATCCTCTTTACAAATGCTTGGAGCTATTTAGGGGCTATACTACTTTCCCTCGTAATTCTATCAGGAATAAGAAGCATTAATAAAAGCCTTGACCTTGAACACCCTTGGGAAGAAAACTCAATAAAGCGCTTCAGGCTCCAAACATTTTATAACATTAGCTATGTTTTGCTCATTATGTTTGGGGTTAGGTACCTCACAAACCTATTCTTTGGTCTTATCAATGGTCCTAGTTTCACTAGCCTTATTAATGAAGTACTCATTACAGCTACTGTAGCAATAATTACTTTTATAATAGTGCTAATAGATTGGGGATTGTACTTGCTCAATAATTGGCGTAATAGCCTAGCAGAGATTGAGCGTTTTAAGAAGGAAAGACTTGAGTATCAGTATGAAACACTTAGAAACCAAGTTAACCCACACTTTCTATTTAATAGCTTAAACACAATTTCAAGCCTGATTTATGAAAATCCGGATAGTGCCAATAAGTTTGTAAAGCAACTAGCCAAGGTATATAGGTATGTACTTGAATACCAGAACAAAGATCTTGTTCCTTTGGCAGATGAAAAAACCTTTGTTGAGTCGTTCATTTATTTGCTCGAATTACGGTTTGCCAATAACCTTACTTTTAAAATAGATATTCCGCAAACAGCTCTTAAGTATTACCTTATACCTATGGGACTTCAAATGCTTATTGAAAATGCACTAAAGCACAATGTGGTAGGCAAAAACAAACCCCTTACCATTGAAATTTGCACTGAAGAAGGTCCTTATATTGTAGTTAGGCACAACCTACAGAGAAAGCAACAAGTAGAATACAGCAGCCAAATAGGTTTAAAAAACATAAAAAACAGGTACCAATTCCAAACAGAATTACCTGTTTTGGTGGTAGAAACAGAGTCTGCATTTATTGTTAAACTTCCACTCCTTACCAATCCTTATGAAAATTTTATTAGTTGAAGATGAGCCTTTTGCACAACAAGAGCTCAAAAGGATGCTGAAAAAATTTGACGCAAGTATAGAAATACTTGCTACACTTGATTCTGTTGAAGAAACAGTTAGTTTCCTAAAATCTGATAACCAGCCAGATTTGGTTTTTATGGATATTGAACTTTCAGATGGCAGTAGCTTTGAAGTGTTTACCCAAGTTAAAGTTACTATACCTGTAATCTTCACAACTGCATATAACGAACATGCGCTTAAAGCATTTAAAGTAAATGCCATTGATTACCTATTGAAGCCTATTGAAGAAGAAGCTTTGTTTACCGCTATAACAAAGTATAAGGATATTAAAGAACAATACAACCTTTCTAATACCTTAACAGATTCAGACGATTTTGATCCTATCTCGAATAGATTTGAAAACCTATTGAAGTTTGCATCTAGTACCTACAAGAGCAGGTTTTTGGTTACCATTGCCGATAAAATGAGGTATATAGATGTTGAGGATATTGCCTATTTCTTTGCGCAAGACAGTACTGTATTCTTGGTAACTAAAGAAAAAAGGCAGTTCATTATCAATTACAACCTTGAAGAATTAGAACAACACTTAAACCCGCGCACATTCTTTAGGTTGAATAGAAAGTATATCAGTAGCATTACGGCTATAAACGATGTACAACGTCATTTTAATAGTCGTTTAAAAGTGAGCCTTAATCCTGCTGTTTCAGATGAGGTTTTAGTAAGTCGTGTAAAAGTTCCTGAATTATTAAGCTGGTTAGATTCCTAATGACAAAAGCAATTTGCCTATCCCTTTTACTGTTTACTTCATTTCTTTTCGGATGTCAGGAAAAGGTGATTAAGGTTGTAGCTATTCCAGAAAATACCCCAAAAGAAAGCAGGCTTTACTTGGCAGGTAATTTTAACTATTGGGACCCTACAGACCCATCGTTTGAGTTATTGCCAGATGGTAAAGGCAACTATATCACTAAACTACCATTAGGTTGGGGAACTGTTAACTACAAGGTTACCCGAGGCGATTGGAGCACTGTTGAAGCCAACGCTTGTGGCTATTATATTTCTAATAGAACTATTGAAAATACAAAATCAGATACTATTAATATAGGGATTGAAAGCTGGGACGATCTGGAGCCTGTAAATTGCGATAGGGTAACGATTAAACTTAATCCACCCAAAAACACGAAACCAAACGAAAAAATATACATCACTGGTAGTTTTAATAATTGGCAGTTTTCTGAACAATACCTGCTTAAAAGGGGGAAAGACGGTAAGTTCTATATTACGCTAAGGAAGTTTAAACCATCAATTGAGTTTAAGTTTTCAAAAGGTAGTTGGGACTCCGAAGAATTAAATACAATTGGTAATACTGTTGAAAATCACAGATTTACCTTCGGAAAAAAAGATACTTTTAATGTTGATGTTCCGCTATGGAAAAATGCCTTAGGAATAAATCCTAAATATGTGGTAATCACTGTAAAAGCACCAGCCTCCACAAAACCTTTAGAAGATGTTTACATAGCAGGTAACTTTAACAATTGGAATACCAAAGACCCTAAGTACAAACTTGAAAGGGTAGCTAACGGGTTTTACCAAATCTTAATGCCTAGAGTTTATGCTACCAATCTTACCTTTAAATTTTGTAAAGGTTCATGGGAAAAAGGAGAGGTTGATGAGCTTGGTAAAATACTTAGCGATAGAAGCCTTTCTATTGGAGTAACCGATAGTGTATTCCTTGAAATTAAAGGTTGGCGCGATACTAGAGTTAACTAAAACAAAAAATGGAGGCCAGCAGACCTCCATTTTTTGTTAAAGACTATCCAATTACCACTTTACAGTAAACGAGCCCTTCGAATTAGGAACTATAATACTGTAAATAGAAGTTGACGGTGGTGGAGTTCCATTGCCTACTGGATCGAAATGCGGCAAGCCATCTATAAATCTGAATTTATCTGGTTTGGCAGGTGCTTTTACATCGGCATAGCCGTGGATAACAATTTTCAAAAACTTGAATTTTGAGGCTTCAATACCTTTTACTTCGTCAAAACTTAGGCTTCTAGTTTTTGGGTTATGCACTATGTTTCTTTTAAAGTAGCCTGATTGCTCGTGTCTGAAACTTGAGCCATCATCTTCATAATGCAAATAGCTAGTTCCTTCTGTTCCGTTATAAACGTGAACTGCTAAGGTATCTGATGGCATTTCACCAGTATGTTGAATATCTGATTGGGTTGTGAAAACACTACCCCCTTTTACAAACACTGGCAATCTTTCTAAAGGTGCTTCAATGAATATTTCATCGTTGCCTTTGAAATAGCTGTCATTATATAGGTAGTACCAACCAGAGTTACCCGGCAATAGCACTTTAGCTATTTCCTCGGTACTTTTTAGAGGGGCAACCATTATACTTCCGCCAAACATAAACTGGTTTTCGTATTTACCATTATACACCCTGACATCGTGTGGGAAGGCAATTGCCAATGTTCTTTGAATGGGCATACCTGTTTGAGTATTTTCATAAAACCCGCTGTATAGATAAGGCAATAACTTATAGCGAAGCTTTATATAGTTTTTACAAATAGCTTCTATACGCTCGCCAAATGCCCATGGTTCGGCATCTTTGGTATCAATAGCTGCGTGAATGCGCATAAACGGTGAAAACGCACCAATACTTATCCATCTACCGAATAATTCCTTGGTAGGGTTACCTGTAAAACCACCAATATCGGTTCCTACAAAAGGAACACCAGATACTGAAAGTGAATTTAATAACCTTACTCCAAGCAACATATGGTCATCTGAGCTTACGTTATCGCCTGTCCATACCGCAGAATATCTATGGATACCAGCATATCCTGCTCTTGTAAGCACAAATGGACGCTTACCCAATAAATCTTTAGTGGCTTCATAACTGGCTCTGGCCATCATAAGTCCATAAATATTGTGAGCTCTTTTGTGAGTTCCTTTTCTTCCTTCAAAATCGAAGATTACGTTATCTGGAAATCTATTACCCCAGCTAGCAGGCTCATTCATATCGTTCCAGAAGCCTTCTACGCCAGTGTTTACTAGGCCTTTATACTCTTCTTTCCACCAAGCTCTGGTTATTGGCTTTGTAAAATCAGGAAAGGCACAGTTGCCTGGCCATACATAACCATGTATTTCTTGTCCATCTGGGTATTTGGCAAATACATCTTGCTTCACTCCATTATCATAAGGAGCATAGCCCTTTTGGGTTTTTATACCTGGGTCAATTATGGTAACTGTTTTAAAGCCAATATCCTTTAAATCTTTCACCATGCCTGATGGATTTGGGAAACGCTTTTTATCCCAAGTGAAAAGCTTGTACTCGTCCATATAATGGATATCCAAAACAATAGCATCGGCAGGGATTTGCTTTTCTCTATAAGTGGCGGCAATTCTCTTCACTTTACTATCAGGATAGTAACTATATCTGCATTGCTGTAAGCCTAGTGACCAATAAGGGGGTAGGGCAGCAGCACCAAGCAATTGGGAATAACTCTGCAGAATTCCAGCAATGCTACTGTTATAAATCAGGTAGTAATTCATTTCCCCATCTTCAGCAGTGAACGATGCAAACCTATCGTTTGAAGCACCAAAGCTGTAATGGCTTTTAAAGCTATTATCCATAAAAATACCGTACACCAAGTTACTATGGATACCTATATAAAATGGGTGAGTTTGGTAAAGAGGGTCGGCATTGGTAGGATAGGCAAAGTAATCGAGGTTCCAGTTGGTATAACCTTGCCCTCTTCTATCTAGTCCTCCAGTTTTTTCGCCCAAACCAATAAAACGCTCACCATTGAACAATTTTTTGTGGGTAGTTACTTCCTCACCTATCCAAGTAGTACCGAAGGCAGGTTCATCTTCATTCACCACAACACCTTGCTTGTTCAATAATTTTACCCGAACAGGATTTTTTGAAAAAATTACTTGAAGTGAATCAGTAGTTATAGAAACGAAGCTTTTATTATCGTTTACGTCAAATTTTGTGATGTTAGGTTGGTTGAGTACAGCATAGCTAAAATCGTCGAACTCACCGTTTTTAGATAGTCTAATTCGTACAATAGTTGGACTGTAAACAGTGGCTTTAAGGGTGCCAAAATCGGTAACTATTTCAATACCAGAATTGTTTTTCGTTAAACTTTTAAAATTACCTAAAGATTGAGGTAAGTTATCGGCTTTAATCTGCTGGATACACAGTAGAGAAAGTAAGGCTGAAAGTAGCAAAAAACTGTTCTTCATTTTTAATGAATAAGTGTTAAATTAGGCTTGAAGGTAGGTAAAGTTTTATTGTTAAAAAACAGGTGAATAGTCAGTTTAAGTAGGTGAACTAAATAAAAACAAAAATGAATTTGGTAAAACTTGCGTAATACGCTTACATTTGAATATTATTGCCAAAGTATTTTAAAATGCCATGCCTATGTAAACAAGCCAAACCCATTGTACAAGTAAACAACAACAGAAGTAACAATTACACATTTTATTACCTGCGTAAGCAGAACAAACCTTAGTCCGGAACAGTGTTTCTGATTTAATTAACCAAATTAACACGCAATGAACAGAACGATTACCCGTGCAGTTCTCCTTTGCTTAATTTTTTGCTTTAGCGTTACCGCGCTTATTGCACAAACAATTAAAGTATCAGGTGAAGTAGTATCTGGCGATGACCGCCAACCTATTCCTGGTGTGGCCGTTAGAATTAAAGGTGGCCAAACCGGAACAATTACTGATGGTAACGGACGTTTTACCGTTTCAGTAGAACCAGGTGCAACACTTGAGTTCATTTCATTAGGTTATACACCTGAAGAAAAACTAGTTGAGGGAACATCGTTCCTAAAAGTTACCTTAAAGGTAGAGGCAAAACAACTTAAGGAAGTTGTAATTGGTTACGGTAAGCAAGAACGTAGAAAAATGGTAGGTAGTGTTTCTACCGTAAATTCTAAAGCGCTTGAAAACGTACCAACCGCTAGCTTTGAACAAAACCTTCAAGGTAGGGTAGCAGGTGTGCAACTAAGTACCCAAGGTGGTGTGGTTGGTTCTGCATCTCGTATCCGAATCCGTGGTGGTGGTCAAATTGGTGGAACTGGCGAACCTTTATTCGTAATTGATGGTATCATTTTAGACCAAGGAGCTAATGGTACCAGCGATTATTCTTCAAGAAACGGTCCTGGACAAGCTACTAACTACAGTGCACTTTCATATATCGATCAAAGCGATATTGAAACTATGAGCATTTTGAAAGATGCTTCTGCTACTGCAATCTATGGTGCTCGTGGTGCTAATGGTGTTGTTATTATTACTACAAAATCTGGTAAGGTGGGTAAGCCTCGCTACAACTTCAATGTTAGTACAGGTGTAAACAGCGCTACCAGAAAATTAGACTTCCTTAATGGAGAAGAGTGGTTTAGCTTATACCAAGAAGCAAGACAAAACGATGGTTTACCATTGTTAGGGCCTAATGATGCCATGAGAATTAATGATGGTAACCAAGATGCTCAAATTGTTTTACCTGTAAGCCAATTTGCAAATACGAACTGGGTTGATCAGACTTTAAGAAACGGTATCATTAGAGATGCAAACTTTAACGTATCTGGAGGTACCGAGGCACAAACTTACTCTATCAATGCTTCAGCTTACCAAAATGAAGGTATTCTGAAAGGAAACTCTTTCGATAGATACGCAGTAAGGGCTAACGTTTTGAATAAGGGTAAGTATGTAGATATTTCATACAACAACAGCTTAACGTATGTAAAGAATAAGATTGTTCCAGTTTCATTTAACCCAGGTGGTTTTGGTTCAGCACAATCTAATTCATTACCTATTTTCCCAATTTACAATCCAGATGGTTCGTTCTTTGGTACTCAAGCAGCGCAAAGCTTTAATACAGGTATAAACCCAGTTGCTTATGCCGATAACGATTTCAGACAAGATGTGACGCGTTCATTGAACATGGTAAGAGCTACAGTTAATTTCTTGCCTTACCTTAAAACATCTCACTCTTTACAAACTGACCTTACCTTCCTAAAAGAACGTTTCTATTACTCTGGTACTAACAGATATAGCAGTTCAATTGGAAATAACAATGCGCCAGCTGCTGAAAGAGAAAAGGTTACCCCATTACCTGGTTTAGATGAGCGTACTGTTTATGCACAAAACATCTTAACTACACATCAGATCGATTTCAACAAAACCTTCAAGGAAAAGCATACCATTACTGCTACTGCTGGTTTTGAGTACAATTATGTTCGCCAACGCGATAATGGTTTCTTCTCTCAAGGAAATAACTTTGGTGGCACTCGTGGCCAAAGCGGTTTCTTGGATCCAAGGCAATCAATTAGTTCAGGAAATATCAGATGGGCTCCAAATGCCGATAGTTTAAGATTTAACGGTTCTGCAGTTGGTGGTTATAATTCAGTAGTTTACCGTGCATTTAATTCTGGTTTCACTCGTATTAACTACGATTATGAAGGTCGTTACTTATTAGAAGTAAGTGGCCGTATGGATGGTGTTTCTAACTTTGGTCCAAACAAGCGTATTGCTCCATTTGGTGCTGTTGCAGCTGGTTGGGTAATGAGCGATGAAAAATTCTGGGCTAATGTTCCTTTACTAAACTTCTCAAAAATTCGTGTTAGCTATGGTGGCCAAGGAGGTCCTGGTTATGCACTTAATGAGTGGAACGGTTCTTATGGAAACGGTGGTACTTATTTAGGTAATCCAATTTTACAACCAACTCGTATCCCTAACCCAGATGTTAGCTGGAGTACTGTTTACCAAACAGATATTAGCTGGGATTATGGCTTTAATAAGAGCAGAATTACTGGTAGTGTAACTTGGTTTAACAGAGATACTCGTAACCTACACATCACTCGTTCATTCCAACAATCTGCTTATGGTTATGCAGCTCAATTGTACATCAACGATCCTGAAGCTAGCATTGTAAACCGTGGTTTAGAATTCGCAATTTCATCTATTAACATGGATGGCAAGTTGCGTTGGACAACCGATTTCAACATTACTTACTTAACTAATGAAGTAAAATCTATCGGTGCTTTAGGACCTGATGCAATTAATGCTGGTCCTGGCGATGCTCGTATTTTAGAAGGTTACCCACAAGGTGTTTGGTACTTAGCTGAATATGCTGGTGTAGATGCTCAAACTGGTAATGAAATGATTTACGATTTGGCAGGTAACAAAATTCTAGCTACTAACGATAACGTGCGTAACAACCGTAAGGCGGTTGGTAATCCTTTCCCTAAGTTTACAGGTGGTTTTGCTAATAACTTTACTTACAAAGGTTTTGATGCTCAAATCTTATTCAGCTTTAGCCTAGGTGGTCAGATTTATGACGATGCGGCTAAGCGTCAGATTGGTGGATACTCATATATCTGGAACCAAAGAAGAACAGTACTTAACCGTTGGCAGAAGCCAGGTGATGTAACTGATGTTCCAAGACTAACAACCAACACAAGTGCTGGTGATTGGAACAATACTACTCGTTGGTTATACGATGCAGATTTCCTACGTTTAAGAACAGTTCAAATTGGTTATACCCTACCAAAGAACTTAACCACTCGTATGAAAATTGAAAAGTTAAGAGTGTTTATCACTGCTCATAACTTAGCCACCTTCACCAACTACCCAGGTTGGGATCCTGAAGTTACTCGCGTAGTCGAAAGTGACCCACAGGTTTCTAACGTAAGTAACGGTTCACCATACCTTTCTACACCTCAAGTAAGAACTACGACCATAGGCGTTCAACTTTCTTTCTAAGATGAAAAACATAGCTTCAAAAATATTAATCCTATCGGCCTTTAGTTTCTTCACCCTTACAAGTTGTGAAGAACTGGTTGATATAAAACCAATAGATGAACTTCCGATTGGCGATTTAACTAAAGATAGCATTAACGTACAATATGTACTTAATGGTGCTTATAACTTAAATCAAGGTATGTTCCCAATCTGGCGAACTGCTGTAATGCTTGGCGATGATTTTGATGTAACTTCCATTGCATTAAAAGAACAAGGCGATTACCAATTTTTCCCTGAGTTTAGATTTGGTCCTTTTAACGGCGTATCTGATGCTGTTTGGAACGATGGTTACAATACCATTGGTAGAACAAACATTGTTATTGATGCAGTAGAGAAAAAGACCTTTAAGGCAAGCCAAAACACTTACAACCGTTTAAAAGGTGAAGCTTTATTCTTAAGAGCAACACAAGGTTTCTTTATCACGCAAATTTTTGCATTGCCTTATACCAGCAGTCCTAGTGCTCCGGGTATGGTAATTAGAACTAAGCTACTTACTGCCGATGAGGCCGCTGTGCCTGTACAGCGTTCAACTGTAGCTGAAACCTATGCACAAATTGAAGCCGATTTAAATGAGGCTATCAACCTATTGCCTGAAAGCAATGGAACTGGCGTAAACAAGTGGATGGCAAAAGCTTTCCTAGCTCGCGTTCAATTTAATAAGAACGATTATGCTAATGCTTATGCAACGGCTAATGATGTTATTACTAATGGTGGCTACACTTTTGCTCCAGTTGAAGGCGACTCATTAACTCCAAGTTTACCGTTTAGTCAATCTATTACTACTCACCCTAAAAATGTAGGTTTTATCTATGATATCATCAACATTGCAGGAAGTGATAAGAGTGGCGATTTCCGTGGTAGGTTCTATAACAACCAAGGCTTTAATGCTAACTTCACCATTCATCCTGATGTGCCTTCAGCCTTATTGGGCGATACCGGCACTCAGTTCTACAAGCAATTGTACGGTAGAAGAAACAATGTTCGCTGGACACAGAAATACAAGGCTTTCCCAAGAAACATTCCTGTTATTAGGTTAGTTGAAATGTATTATAACCGTGCTGAGGCTGGCTTACAAACAGGTACAATCACTGTTAATCAGGCAATTGACGATTTAAACTTTGTTCGTAACGCAAATGGTTTGGATTCATTAGTGATTGAAAACCCAACTCAGGCTGTGGTTATTGAACAAATAAGAAACGATAGAAGAGGCGCAATGATTGGCGAACCAGATCGTTTATTTGAATTGAAGCGTTTGAATGCAACTGTAAGAGGCGTTCCAACTACCGATACAAAGTCATTACCTAAACTTCCTGTTGCCGAAATTAACGGTAACAGATTCATCCAACAAAATTAACCAATAACCCTACGAACAAATGAACTTCAGAAAATTGCAAGTTTTGTTGTTGGCAGCACTGGTGGTAACATTTACTGCCTGCTATCCGGACGATAGTGAGATTACTAACTCATCTGGAACGCCAAAGAGTGTAGATCCGTTCTTAGATATCAACGCATTTGTTGGTACTTGGAAACTGGAAACCGTAACCCAAGTAGATGAAAATGCTATAGTTCAGAAACAACCTGATTATATGCAGAAAATGGTACTTAGCGAACTGTTCAACTACGATGTAACGTTGAACTTATCACGTCCAGATTCAGTTGGTAAGTTTGCACCATACACAGTTACTCAAAACGGAGAAGCACCGTTTTATTTACCTGGTGGCACTGGTCAATGGCGTTTAAATTTGATTGGTACACCACGTATTAACATGACAAATGCCGATACAGCATTAACTGTATACCCAGCACCTGCTTTCCGTACTTCTGATAATAAGCTTACGCTTAAAATAGATAGAATGGCTGGCAATACTAAAGTAAGTAGCTACGTTTACGCTTTCACTCGCTCTAACTAAACCTAACCATGAAAAAGATAGCCCTAGTGGTAGCTTTGCTACTTTCATATAGTTTCTCTTTTGCACAATCAGCTTCTGTAGAACCAGCAGTATTTAAGGGTAACCAAGAAATCAAAATCACAATTGATGTAACTGGTAGTTGCCTTGCCGATATCGACGATACCGAGCCTCTTTATATTTGGATGTGGAGCAATAAGGGCGGACCTAACAATGGTTCTTGGAATAATAGTGCGGCCACTGCTAAGATGACTAAAGAGTCTGACAACGTATGGTCATTTACCATTATACCGCAAGATTATTACAGACAAGCTGCTGCTGAATTTGAATTTATCGGTTGCCTAGCAAAAGCAAAGGATGGTAGCAGAAACCCTACTGGTCCTTGTGGTGCCAATGCTGAACCAAAGACTGCAGATTTCAGATTTGATGTACAAGCATTGAAGTTTATTCCGCAGGTTTATAGAGTTTTCCCAGCCAAGTTCTTTGAAAACGACCTAATTCATATTGTTTACGATAGAAACGTAGACGATACTTTAACTGGAAGTATAACCAAGGCAATTGCTGAAAATGAAGTACAAATAGTTATTATGGATTACCAATTAGTTGGTTCTAATTCATGGTTACCTTTCGTACCTACCGATCCTAATATGTTTAAGCTAAGAGCGGTTCCAAACCAAACTAAGCGTTATATTATGTCGTTCAATCCAAAGCGCACATTTAACTTCCCTAACGATAAGAGGTTAAATAAAATCAGATGGCGTTTTGGTAATTCTGATAGCAGCATAAGAACTCCGCTTATTGAGCGAGAAGTTCAACGATAGTGCATAGCACAGTTTGAATATGATAACCAACAATAAAGCCGGGCTAGCCCGGCTTTATTTGTTTTAAAGAAATGCCAGTAACTAGCTATTTAAGAGTTGTTCTAATGCCGCCGTTAACTTTCCTGCACTAGGTAAAATCTGAGTTTCTAATCCTTGGTTTAATGGAATGGCAGGCGTTGGTGCTGCCCCTAGTGTTGCCACAGGAGCATCTAGGTTACGGAAACATTGCTGGGTTATTCTACAAGCTAATGATTCTGCAAAGCTGTTTAAAAGAGGTTCTTCTGTAACTACTATGGCCTTACCGTGAATTTTAACACGTTCCATAATTAGCTTTTCATCTAAAGGATTTAAAGTTCTTAAATCCACAATTTCAACCGATCCTTTAAACTTTTCAGAGGCTGCTTTAGCCCAGTAAACACCCATACCATAGGTAATTACCACACAAGAATTGCCTTCATCTAAAGCATCTTGAGAGGCGTATTGCACTATA
>JAIYDB010000036.1 GCA_027487695.1 Cytophagaceae bacterium
ATAGTTTCAATATCCGCTTACAAGTTTCCGATACTTTTGAAAGCCAAGTACCCGATTTTAGTACCTTCTTTTCTAACGGTGAATCTGCTACTCAAAAACCTACCGATTTAGCTACTAATAACCTTCCCGCTAAACCTATTGCTGCACCCGATACTGCTATAAAAGTGACTATCATAGACTCTGCCGGTGCCGATTCTTTATACCCACTTTTAGGTCCTCAGAACAAGGTAGATACCAGTCAGCAGCGGGTTTTACTGGTGGGAGATAGTATGGCAGAAAGCCTTTTCTATCCCTTTTCTAACTTCTGCCGATGGAGTAATTTCCAGTTTAAACTACTGGCTATCAGAGGAACTTCTTCTCCATTTTGGGCAAAGACCGATACCCTTGTGAATACCATCCGTAGGTTTAAACCGACTTTGGTCTTATTCACCTTAGGGGCTAATGAGATTACGGTTCCATACCTTACTAAGCGCAAAAGGTTATATCAACAAATTATCCATCAGTTCGATACCCTACCTTATATCTATATAGGTACCCCTGTTTGGACTGCCGATACTACCTACACCCAAATGATGCAGGAATTGGTTCCTGCTGACCAATTGTTTATTAGCCAAGGAATTAACCTAAGCAGACAAAGAGATGGTGCTCACCCTAATGTTGCAGGTGCTCGTGTTTGGGCAGATTCTATTGCCCGTTGGATGGTATACCACAGTAAGTACCCCGTCTACTTCCAATTGCGCAAGCCAAATAACTTCAAAAACAGAATTAGAATAGAACAGCCTAAGGTATCTGCAATTCAGAATTTAGGAAAAGATACCAATACCAAACGTAAACCACAGCGCAAATACCTAAAAGATAGCACTTCCAGAAAGGCAACAGATACATCCACCTCGTCAGTAAAAAAGCCAAATGCAAACCCTTAACCTAGAGGAAATCCTAAACTTGTTTGTGTACAAAGAAGGGTCGCCTCTTATGTTTAATACAGGGGCGTTCTTACTGCTATTTGCCTTGTTTTATACTGTGTATGTAACAGGCTATAAACAACTTGCATTCAGGAAGTGGTATGTACTGGCGTTTTCTCTATACTTCTATTTTAAGGCAAGCGGTATCTATTTAGTATTACTAGGAGGCACTATTTTACTAGATTACTTTGTAGCCATTCAAATAGAAAAAGCAGCAAAACAACAAGTTGCCAAACTTTGGCTTATAGGCTCAATCGTAGTGAATGTGGGTTTATTAGGCTATTTTAAATATACCAATTTCCTAATTGATATCTATAACTTTTTCTTGCTTGATAAAACCCCAACCTTATCAATTTTTCTGCCGATAGGGATATCCTTCTTTACCTTCCAAACAATCTCTTACAAGGTAGATGTATATAGAAAGCAACTGAAAGCGACCACTTCCTTATTGGATTATGCATTCTACATCACCTTCTTTCCTCACCTAGTGGCGGGTCCTATTGTTAGGGCGAAAGACTTTCTTTATCAGATAAATACGGGTTTAATTCTCGACAAAGTTTTCTCGGCAGAAGGCCTATACCTCATTGTAAAAGGACTTTTCAAAAAGGCAGTGGTTGCCGATTATGTAGCCCAGTATGTGGACCTAGTCTATGCTAATCCATCAGGCTTTAGTGGCTTTGAAAACTGGATGGCGATGTATGCTTATACCCTTCAAATTTTCTGCGATTTTAGCGGATATACTGATATGGCCATTGGCTTGGCTGCCATTATGGGCTTTAAATTATGCGAGAACTTTAACAGTCCTTACCAGGCTACTAACATTACTGATTTTTGGCGCAAGTGGCATATTTCGCTTTCCTCTTGGCTGCGCGATTATATCTATATCCCACTTGGCGGTAACCGTAATGGGAAAGGAATGCAGCAAGTAAACCAGTTGCTTACAATGCTTATAGGCGGTTTGTGGCACGGTGCCAGTATGCGCTTTATTATCTGGGGAGGCTTGCACGGTTTGGCGCTGGTAATACATAAACTTTGGAGCGGGAGTGCTTTAGGCAAGGCAGTACCTGATAATGGCTTTACCAAGTTTATAGGTTGGTTTATTACCCTGCATACCGTAGCCCTACTTTGGATACTGTTCCGAGTGCCAGACTTAGCCACAGCCCAAGCTACTTTACAAACTGTTTTAGAAACTGATTTCCTTACTTTTTGGAGCTATGCAGAACCGTTTTGGAATGCTAGACCTTTAGTGTTAATCATGGTATTAGGAGGCTTTGCTCTAACCATAATTCCACAATCGTGGAAGGAAGTGGTGAAGCAGCACTTTATAGCAGCACCCTTGGTTTACAAGGCGTTATGGCTCATTATCATCATCCACTTGAGTATGGAAATGAGCGGACAAGGTGTTCAGCCGTTTATATATTTTCAGTTTTAAAGGAACAGCTAAAATTGCGTAATTTTTAGGCTATTTAAGATCGTTTTAAAACTAGATATACTACTGTATATCAATTAATTATATAATTATTGGTAATATTATATTTCGCCAAAAGTACGAAATAATTTGAGTTTTGGCAGGATATAAATATTTATATTTAGCCAAAACTCATAAAAAAACAGAGTTTTGGCGAGATATAGCCATTTAATAGCCAGTTGAATTTCACTTCCTCTTACTTTCTAAATAAGGCATCCATAGTAATTTCAGATTGGATTAGCCCAGCAAGCTGTTCTTTATTCTTCAACCCATAAGTACTTATAAAAGTAAGGAAAACCGTTTTCTTTGTGCCCGATAGCGAAGTAAATATCCTTACCTTTTGTTCTAGGGTTTGTGCGTAGGTTTTAGTTAGTGTATAGCTATCAGTGGTGAATTTAATTTCGCAGAGGTTAATTATCCCATCGCGTCTATCTATCAATAAATCTATCTGCGTTCCTTGGGTTTCGCCTTTAGCTTGATTATGCCATACCGATTCTTCCGTATAAACGCTTTCTATGCCTAACGCCCCTTTAATTTGACGCGTGTGTTTTAGGCAAATGCGTTCAAAGGCATAGCCACTCCAAGCTGTATAACTTGGTTTCGTACTTAATTTAGCCCAAGTTCCTTCGCCTGTTGCCCTAGAATTGGCAACAAACTGTAAATAAAATAAGGAGTACTCGTCGCTTAATTTGAAAATGGCATCTTTAGAATTGCGCTTCAGCGGTAAATAAGAAAGTATAAAACCCGATTCTGTAAGTGCCTCTAACATAGCCGTTGTGCCACCACCAGAGTTTAAACCGCAGGCACTAATCAGCTCCTTTCTGGATAAACCTCCTGGTTTGCTCGCTAAGGCCCGTATTATCTTTACATAACGTTCGTAGTTATCAAATAATGAGCTGTATAAATTACTAAACTCAGTTCTTAAAAAGCCATCGTTAGTGAAGCAAAGTCTATCTATGGCTTGGGTTGCACTTTCGCCTACCTGCACTTCTTTCAAATATTGTGGTATGCCTCCAGTAACCATATACAGCTGTAAGATTTGGTATCTACTTAAGTTAATATGTCTGGACTTTAAGAATTCTTCCGTTTCAGATAGCGTAAATGGCAATAAACGCAGCTTTTTGGTAACCCTGTTATGCAGCCCGCCCCTGTTATTGATTACCTTTTTAATCATCCACGATGCAGAAGAACCGCAAATAACTACCACCAAATTAGGCTGAACCGATGCCCAAGTATTCCAGAAATGCTCAAAAGCAGCCAAGAAAAACGACCGCGGGGTATCTATCCACGGGAACTCATCGAAGAAGATTACCCGCTTTTTACGCTTTAATAATGGGGTGAGGTAGTCTTTCAGAAATTGAAAAGCCTCCGTCCATGTTTTGGGGGTAGCCCATTTGTAGCTACCAGCAAACCTGTTTAGGGTAGTGGTAAATTCTGCCAATTGTACCGCTAAAGGGGCCTCGTGAATACCCGCATATTCAAAAGCCATTTCATTTGAATAGGTGTTTCTGATTAAGAAAGTTTTGCCCACTCTGCGCCTTCCATAAACAACCAATAAATCGGCTTCTTTGGCGCTTAATAAATTAGTTAAAACCTTTATTTCTTCCTCTCTACCAACCATATAGCAAATTTATCAATAGTTTATATCTCGCCAAAAGTACGAAAAAATTTGAGTTTTGGCAGGATATAAATATTTATATTTCGCCAAAACTCATAAAAAACCAGAGTTTTGGCGAGATATAGCTAGTTAAAAAGGCCAGATTTTGTCTTGAGCTGTGATTTATATGAATAGGGTGATTCTTATGATTATGCTCTCACCCCGAAGCGTGCTGCCCCAAATACCAGCGTCATTTCAGCACACTTGGGGAGTCGCCATTGTGGGTTTGGGACTGCTTTTTATGCTATAATCATTTCACGCTTTTGGAGTTATTTTTTTCTGATTCAGGATTTGCTGGATTAATAGATAAGGAGGCTTACTTTTTTAACCACGGAGTGGTGAAAGTATTATAGCAAAAGGAAATGCATACCAGCAAGAAGAACCCCGTAGGGGTGAAAGAAAACCACACTTATACAGCATCCTAAAAATCCATACATCCTGTAAATCCTGATTCAGACAAAGAAATTACAAACCAAAACCGCCAGCCCTTCGGGCTGGCGGTTTGATGGTAAACTACGCTATTTCAATTTCTTACTTCAGTACCAACATCTTACTAGCACCGTTAAACCTAACGGTACTTATCTCTATTTAATAGACTATAAAAATAAGATCAATAAGGAAAAGTCTTTTAAACTGGACGTTTAGATCGCCATATCAAAAAAATATAGGTAAACAATACTTGGCTAAACTGAGTGCATCGTTAATTTGAAAAAATAATTTATAGTTATAATAATCAAAACAATTGATGAATAACGAATCAAAAACTGCCTATCAACTAACCGTTTATTTAATATGTATAACGCGAAAATAACTATTAAAAAAACTATCGGCAGTAATGGAGGATACATTAAAAAACTTTGTTTGATATCTCCGCGAAATAAGAACATTAAGGATCGCTGAAAGCCACAAATTGGACAGTCTATGTCAAATAAATATTTGTATGCACAAGGCAAAAGATAATTCTCCACAAATGAAATTTAAAAAGAGTGGTCTTTGCAAAGACCACTCTTAGTATTATTTACCTAGAATCTGAAGTAATGAGAATCCAGCACCGCCAAGAATTGCTACTGCAATAATCCAATATACAATATATAAGCCGCCGAGGATTGTACCAATAATAGACATTATCCTACCAGCATTTAGTGCTCCATAGCCTTCATACAACTCAGGATTAGCACTATACATTCTACGGCCTTTACCTGACATACTAAGTCCTATAATACCAAGGACAAGGCCTACGAAAAAGCAGCTGAAAAGTATTGAGCAAATGCCCATTACTAAAACTGCAGTGGTATTTGGCAATGTTTGTTTTTGTTGCATTTTATTTAAATTTTATTTTTCCTACTCTTTTGCCTTTTCGGAATACGGCTTGACTCTTTAATGAACACAGTGCCTATTTAACTTAATATGCAGCTTTAGCAATTTTTGCAAGAGCTTTACTAATTCTTGCTGCAGCATTAGGATCGGCAGAGCAATCTTTAGAACTTTTTTCCATATCAGAAGCTGTACTTAGCATTTCAGTGTATTCAGAAAGAATAGTGGGATCAGACGGGTTTGCTTTATATTTTTTCATTAAGGCTACATATTCATCTGCGAAAGCCTCGTAATCTGAACAAAATTGTTCACAATCACCTGATGCATCGGACGATGAAGTTTCTTCTTCAGATGATGAAGCACTGTTGTCTATTATTGACTCTGACTTTGGGTTAGTGATATCTGCATTGGTAATTTCAACACCTTTAGCGTTTTTAAGAACCTCTGAATTTTTATCGTCATTAGTAAATCCGGATACATGAAATAAAACTGTTACAATATCACCTGGTTTCCCTTTCAGAAGTGATTTAAGTTTATCATAGTCGGCCGTACCTGCCGGACGAAAATCATAATCAATAGGCGTACCATCCTTGTCTGTAAATTGAAGGCTTATATTGCCAATTGAAGTGTTCTCGGTAATTTCATTTTGGTCAAATGAATTAGTAACTTTGAATTTCAGGCCTATTTGCAAATCTTCGCCTAATGTTGCTTTCACTTTTTTTAATTCATAGGAGCCAGGCACTACTTCCATATAGTCGTTGGCATCTCCCGTAATTGTAACCTTATCCAAAGTTAAATTCACTGTGTCGTTACCACCTCCGCAGCTTGTTAAAATTGCTAAAGCAACTATTATTACTCCGAGAATTGATGTTACTTTTTTCATTATTCTTGATTTTGAAATATTGTTCCTACTCATAATGCTTTTCGGAATTCGCACCGTTTTTTTAAGTGGGATCTGGTCTCCACTTTCAGTTTCAAAGTGAAGCAATTCTTAATAAGAATAAAAGTTTAAGTTAGGTCAAGTTAGGCTAGGCGGTTTTTAGTAACTTCTGGCTTAGAAAAACAACCGCTATGATTCGTTTAAAGTCATTCTACCATTATTTGGTGGGGCCGATAAGTACTTTTAGATTGTTCTACCAGTAAAAATAAAATAAGGTCGTATCAGAACGATGCGACCTTATCCTTTCCATTATAATAAAACTTCTTAATATCCTACATTTACTTAGTGATGCCGATTTCAATATGTACTTTGAAAATCTACTTCCTAGTGCATCTGTGCTTAATCTTTAATAAATTATTGGTTTGGTATTTTAAAAACTCAATTAAGGTTTCAACTTAGCATTCTTTGAATGTTCATTTTCATCTTCCTCTTAATTACAAAACAGCCCAATACTTACTAAGAATAAAAGTTTAAGTTAGGTCAAGTTTACCTGTAAGAGTAAGCTTATTGAAGATACTGGCTTAAACCTATCGACAATAAAATGAGGGCAATACCTACCATTTGCTGCTTGGTTAACTTTTCACGGTAAATAAAAATTCCTAAAACAATAGAAACCACAATTTGGAAATTGCTGAGTATATCCAGATTTAATACCGAAATCTGTAGTATGGCCAAATTGAAAAATAAGGTGCCCCCAACAAGCAGCAAGGAAAGTACACCATAATGTTTGAGCAGCCTTGTATGAAGCAGCTCGGATATTGAAACTTTATTAGAGCTGGTGGTAATCCATATTAAAGCTATGAGCGTTACAGCCGCTTCCAAAATAAACGATAAAGGCAAAGCGCCTACTGCTGGTGAAGCAAACTTAAACAACGGGTAGGTGATCCCCCAAAAGAAGGAAGCTAATAATGAATAGGTTGCCCCTTTGTTCCATTGCAGGG
Organism: Cytophagaceae bacterium; assembly: GCA_027487695.1. Lineage (GTDB taxonomy): Bacteria > Bacteroidota > Bacteroidia > Cytophagales > Flexibacteraceae > JAIYDB01. Next base: position 7,283 of record JAIYDB010000036.1, read on the forward strand.
TAAAATTCCTGAAATTGAAATTTCTGGAAAGTAAAATTCCTATGATTGCCAAGGAAAATGAGTAAAAATATATAGTATTAAACTGCTCACGAACAATGAAAACGGTGGTAAGTATGCCAACAATAACATTAACAGAAGCCAAAGCTATGGTAATACTTACGGGGGCATATTTCATTGATTTAAGGAAAAACACCAAGCCTAATGAACATACTAAACATAGTGCTATGGTGCCTAAATAATCATACGTGCTTGCAGAAGTATTAATAATTCCGCCTATATATGTTTTGGAGAATACCAAAAAGAACCAAAGCACTCCAAAAAAAAGTGATGCGATGGCGCCTCTAAAGAAAACCAGATAAGGGTAATCCACATCCTTGGCGGCAGTTTTCCAGTACACATTGCTTACCCCAAAACTTAAGGCACTTATTATGCCAAATAAAATATAAATCAACTGATTTTTAGTTAAGGTCTACTATTAATGGCTCCATTTTGGTCAAAATAAGGCAAGCTATATTTCAGATGTTTGTTGTAAATAACCTCAGGTACACTTACAAATCCATTCTTAAATAGTGTTTTTAACGTCCAATGATAGCTCTCTGGCAAGGAGCTATGCACAAATGTTTCAGCTACAGTATGAAACAGGATCTTTTGGTCATCCTTACTTACCTTTACTTTTAACTGTTGGCATAAGTCCAACAAATACCTTGCGTATCCTTCTATTTCAACAAGCTTTGCCTTGGTTATTTCCAAATACCATAATTTATAGGCTGTATATCTAATAAATGGCCAGATGTGGAGTTCGTTTTGATGAGCATCTACATTTAGGTTTTTTTTTACAAAACATTGGCTTGTTCTAATGCTTGATTCGATTTTTGACTGATATAATAGTGACGAAACAATACAGAATTGCCAAATATGTAATCTTGAAAGTGCTGAATATCTTTATCGGCACGCACACTTTCTAAATATTTGAAATAAGCCTGGTCGTAGTTTTTGATGCGGAATTTGGTATCGTGACCTCGTTCAAAGAAATACTCGCGTACATAGCTCTGGCTAGCAAATTCCTTGAAGAACCAATCATACTGGGTAGTTTTTACTAAACTATCAAATATAGCTACACTTACATCTTCTTTAAATTGATGAGGCAGCTCGTGGGTTTCTTCGAAAAATTCTATTAAAGGCGTTTTTGACGTATGCTCTATACAATAAAATAATAATCCATTGTATTGATTTGCTAAGGTGTTGATACCACTAGCGTGTAGTTGTAACCTTGATTCTGCAAGCTTTTCAACAAAATCATTACTGTCCTTATAGTCTAAAAACTGACACAGAATATTCAATGTACTTTTATAAGGTCTGTGTTTTTCAAATTGAAAGAATAGGCGGTACAAAGTCGATTCTGAGATGTAACCAATGCCGCTTTCTACAATAATGACAGAAAGTTTAGCGCAGTCTGGCTTGGTTGAAACTGACCAACCGATTTTTTTTAGCAATTCAAACTTCAGTCGGTCTAAAGTAAATTGATCAAATTGAGGTTTAATAGTTGACATAAAATTAACCTTCAAGTTTAGATGTTTGCAAAAAACCGATTTAAAATAACAAAACTATAAACCAGTATATCAATATTGCGGTATAAAGTAACCTTCATAAAATGCAAGCCTTCAGGATTATGCCATAAATGTAACGGTTATTCGCAATTTTTAAAACTTAAAGGGTGCTTTTAAAGGGATTTTCATACTTTATTGCAAGGCTTTGGGCTTTATTCTTTACGTTCGGCTCTTCTTTTTTTCCTAAATTTGAGTACTTTGCAGCTGCAAACTGTACCCTAACCCTCTATATGAAATACATCCCTTTTTTGCTCCTATTAGGGGTAATTGGCTTTTCAAGTAGCTGCAAGCCTGCTAAAAAGCCTAATCCGAGTATGGCTATCAAGGCCGATTCTATTAAAAAAGCCTTAGCCGCTAGTGGCGATATCAAGTCTATCGCTGAAGTTACCAAAAAGTGTAAGCTGTATAAAGGCTTATTCTCTGTCTATCAGGATACTACCAATGGTAGCTTATTTATGTTGGTTAAGAAAGACCAAGTGGGTAAGTCGTTCATTTACTGGAGCTACGCCATTGATGGTCCCGTATCTGCTGGCAACTACCGTGGTGCCTATCGCGATAACAAAACCTTTAAGGTTACCCGTTACTTTAACCGTATCGAGTTTGAAGAGGTTAACCAAAACTACTACTTAGAACCAGGCACAGCCATTAGTAAAGTGCGTGCCAACTGGATGAACTCGGTATTGCTTTCTCAGCCTATTGTTGGTCAAAGTGCCGACAAATCAGAGGTTTTGATTAAAGCCGATGAGTTTTTTGTGGGAGAGTCTATTCAATCTATCAAGCCAAGAACGCTATCGCCGCTTACTAGCTTAGGCAATTTAAGTAAGGATAAAAGCAAGGTGCTTTCTATTAAAGGTTACCCTGCCAATACCGATGTATCGGTGGAATATGTATTCGATGGTGCAGGTTTGATGGGCAATACCGATGTGGCTGATAGCCGCTATACTTCATTAAAAGTGCAACATACTATTTTAGAGGTTCCTCAAAATAACTACAAGCCTCGTTTTGAAGATTATAGAATTGGCTACTTTGAAACTTCGCAAGATGTGCTTACCAATTCTTCTGCTACGCCTTATCGTGATATGATTCACCGTTGGCATATTGAAAAGAAAGACCCTGAAGCCAAGCTTTCTGAAGCTAAAGAACCATTGGTGTATTGGATTGAAAACACTACACCATTAGAGTTCCGTCCTATCATAAAAGCGGCTGGCGAACGTTGGAATCGTGCTTTTGAAAAGGCGGGAATCAGCAATGCCATTGTAATTAAAGAACAATCAGATACCGCAACTTGGGATGCTGGCGATATTCGTTACAATGTATTGCGTTGGAGCACTTCTCCTTTCCCTCCATTTGGGGGCTATGGTCCAAGCTTTGTAAACCCTGCTACAGGTCAGATTTTAGGGGCGGATATCATTTTCGATTTTGCTTTTGTGAGCAATCGTTTAAAGCAAAGTCGTTTGCTAACTGGTGGTTACAATGAGTACGAAGGCGAATTACCTGCGGAAAGTCATACACCACATTCTTGTGCTATTGGTGCGCAAATGCAGCATCAGTTCCAAATGGGGGCTACTTTGTTAAAGTATTTGGGCGTGGGCACCGAAGAACAGGACCGTTACCTAACAGAATCGTTACACTATTTAGTGCTACACGAAATGGGACATACCCTTGGGCTAATGCACAATATGAAGAGCAGTCAGTTCCTTTCACCTGCCCAACTGAAAGACTATAGCAAAACCAAAGATGGCGCTATCACGGGTTCAGTAATGGATTATCCATGTGTGAACTTGCATCCTGATGGCAAGAGCAAGGTGAGTTTCTTCACTATGACCCCTGGTCCGTACGATGAGTGGGCAATTGAGTTTGGATATTCTGCTGCCTTGGCCGATTCTGCAGCTGAGGTTGCTCGTTTAGCAACTATCGCATCGCGCAGTACAGAAGCTAAGTTAGCTTTCGGTAACGATGCCGATGATATGCGTGGCAATTCTAGCGGTATCGATCCTCGTGTAATGATTGACGATTTAAGTTCAGATGGCATTGCTTACGCAAAAGACCGTTTGAAATTAATGAAGCAATTAAGTGCGCAACTTGAAGCTAAGTTAAAGTTAGCAGGCAAGCCAAATGGTTTACAAGATAAGAGCTACCAAGAATTAGTAGCCCAGTATAATATTGTTAGCCGTGAGCAATTGAATTGTGCTAGAGTGCTTACCCGTTATATCGGCGGGGTTTATGTGGAACGAGCAACGCCAGGAACACCTAATGTAAAACCACTTACTCCAGTTCCAGCAGCCGATCAGCAACGTGCTATGAATACCATTGTTGAAGGTATTATTTCTCCAGATGCATTGGCTTCATCGCCTGATTTTATTGCGTATTTACAGCAACAACGCAGAGGTTTCAAGTTCTTTGGTCGTGGTGAAGATCCTAAAATGCTAGACCGCCATAAGGCTGTATATGCAGAAGTGTTGAATCACTTATTAAGCACTGCTACTTTACAACGTATGGTGAACAGCGAACTATATGGCAACGAATACAAGCTTAACCAAATGATGGCTCAGCTTACCGATGCCATATTCCCAGCAAAGCCGTCTGCTAAAAATGCTGCTTACCTACAATTATTGCAAGGTATGTATGTTAAGGAGCTATTGGAGTTAATCAATACCAATTCAGCGGGTGGCAAACCAGGAATTGAAATGCCAGCCAATATTAACCAAGTGGTATATGAGAACATTATGCGCATCAGAACCAGACTATTTGCTTACAGAAATGTAGCAGGTTATGAAGCGCAAGGTCGTTACCTATTATGGCAAACTGAAAAAGGTATAGCCACCAAGTAATTACCAACCGTTAACTAAGTCACAAGCCCCATTAACCACAAATTAATGGGGCTTGTTGCTTTAGTTTTGTAAATAATCTCCACATTTATACGAAATTGCGTTTTCAAAACTTTGTATAGTCAATTGCGTATGCGCTTATCCATTATTGTTACTGTTTTGTTGTTTTTAGGTAGCTTAAAAACTGTTCAAGGACAGTATTACTACCAAGAAACCAATAAGATAGGTATTAAAGTAGGTGCATTGGTAAGTCGGTTAAATCCTACCAATAGCAGTGGCGGACAAGAGCGTGTGCGCAACTCGGTTTCTATAGGGGCTTATGCTACCTTCCCATTAAAGCGCAAATTCCATATCCATGCCGATGTTTCTTATTCCTTACGAGGAGGTAAAATCTCAAACCCGTCAGCGATAGTGGATACTTTTCAGCGCAATATAACCTTCAGGTTAAATTATATAGAAGCCACAGGCTTAGTGTGTTACGCTGCTGAACCTTTGTATGCAGGTATTGGTCCTTCATTAGGCTATTTGTTCAGAGCCAAAGGTAAAGGACTAGAAGGAGCCGATACTACAGGAACCGATTGGCAAGTAAGCAAAAGCAACTTCCGTTGGTACGATATAGGCTTGTCAGGTGAAATAGGTTTTAAATCAGATACTTACGTTTTCGGTTTGAGAGGAACTTACGGAATTCTAGGTATTAGCACCAGTTCAAAGGCACAGGCATTGTTACCTGGAGCCAGAAATATTAATGGTCAGCTATTTATAGTGGCCTATTTTTAAATACCTCACAATACATCATTCAACATACTTCAATGAATAATTCAAACTATCATAAACTTGTAAAGGAACAGCTTACTGAAGCCCAGCAAGTTTTAGATACTTTCGTAAATACCGATAGCCAGATAGATTTAGTTGTGGCAGCAGCCCAACTAATGGCCAATGCTATCAATAACGGTAAAAAGATTATTTCGTGCGGAAACGGAGGCTCCCATGCCGATGCCATGCACTTTGCAGAAGAACTAAGTGGTAAATTCCGCAGCCCAAGAAGGGCAATGCCGGCCATTGCTATTTCAGATCCTACCCATATTACTTGTGTTGGGAACGATTACGGGTTCAATTACATATACTCTCGTTTTATTGAAGGCTTAGGCAACGAAGGCGATGTTTTACTTGGCATAAGCACCAGCGGAAACAGCGCTAATATAATCGAAGCCGTGGCAGCTGCCGAGGCTAAAGGAATGCACATTGTCTTGCTTACTGGTAAAGATGGTGGCAAACTTGCGGGCAAAGGAAATATCGAAATAAGAGTACCTCATTTTGGCTATGCCGATAGGGTACAAGAAATCCATATCAAAGTAATCCATAACCTCATTTTGCTTATTGAGCAAATGGTGGAAGCCTAATTATTTCTGAAGCTATGCGTGAGCCAATCACTTGGCCAGAAGCCATAGAAGAGTATTTGCTATACATCAGGCACGAAAAAAACCTGAGTAGCAATACAAGGCAAGGTTATACTGCCGATATCAACAGATTTTGGCAATTCCTGCAACTGACTGATACTGGAAAACCTACCCTGCCCTTATCGGTAGAAAAGGCGCAGTTAGATAGTTTTCTGGTGTATCTATCTGAACTAGGGTTAAGTGCTGGAAGTCAGGCACGGGTTATAAGTGGCTTACGTTCCTTCTTTCAATACTTAATGTATGAGGGCGACCTAGGAGCCGACCCTACCGAGCTTATTGAAATGCCTGCCTTAAGCAGAAAACTACCCTCTGTACTTTCTGTTCAAGAAATAGAAGATATACTTGCAGCCATTGATCATAGCACACCAGATGGCGCCAGAAATAGGGCTATGATAGAGGTACTATATAGCAGCGGACTTAGAGTAAGTGAATTAGTTAACCTAAAGTTTAGCCACTACCTTAAAGAACTAGAGTTTCTTAAGATTATAGGCAAGCGTGATAAGGAACGTCTAGTACCCATAAGTCCTATTGCGATGAAGTATTTGGACTTATACATCAGCACAATTAGAACGCATCTTGAAATTAAGAAAGGTGAAGAGCACTATATTTTCCTAAGTAAAAGAGGAGCTAGGCTAAGCAGGCAAATGGTATTCCTCATTATCAAGGATTTAACTAAGAAGGCTGGCATAACCAAAGAAGTATCGCCCCACACGTTTAGACATAGTTTTGCAACACATTTGCTTGAAGGTGGAGCCGATTTACGTGCTATTCAGGAAATGCTAGGACACGAAAGCATTACTACTACAGAAATTTATACACACCTAGATTTGAAGTTCCTACAGAAGGTAATTAACCAATTTCATCCTCGGGCAATGCAGAAATAGGAAGCTGCACAGTAAAGGTGGTTCCCTTCCCTACCTCAGACTGTACCAAGATTTCAGCACCTAAAAATTGGGCGATATCCTTTACCATCATCATTCCAAAGCCATTGGTGGTTTCGCCCGCAGTACCTTTTCTGTTTTTGCTGGTATCCATAGTAAAGAGTTTAGGCAGCATATCTTTAGGGATACCTATACCATTATCTATAACGCATATACAGGCTTTACCATTTCTAATCTCAGCCATCACGGTTACTGTTGCATACATAGGTGAGAACTTAAACGCATTACTTAAGATGTTGCGTAGCACAATCATAAGTAGGTTTTTATCAGTATGTAAAATGGGCAGTCCTTGAATGCGTTCATCTAAAACCAGCTTTTTACTTTGAATTTGATCCAGATATTGGCGCTTAACTTGACTTATAACTGATTGAATTTCAAAGGTTTCTTTATACACCCTTGTGCTATTCATTTGTGTAGCACTCCAATTAAGTAGGGTATCTAGCATTTCAAGGAGGGCAGTATTGGACTTGCCGAGCATTTCAACCAAATGGTTTATCATTCCCTGATCGCCCGATTGAACAGCATCGGCCATTAACCTAATAGCCATAAGGTTTGCACCTAACGGCCCTTTTAAATCGTGTGAAATAATGCGGAATAACTTATTCTTAGTTTCATCTGAAAGCGATAACCTTGAATTAAGTTCATTCATCAGCTCATTATTAGAATGAAGCTTATTGTTGGTTTTCTTAAGCTTCACTAAAAGCAGTACTAATACAACTGAACCTATTGCCAATATTGCTCCCATTATACTGAGCGCAATAACTCTCTTATTTTTCTCCTTTACTTGGCTATCAGCAATTTTCAATTTGTCTTTAAGCAAATAACTTGCAAAACTCTGATCAAGGGCTGTTTTGTTCAATCCACCTTTAAACTCAGCCAATTTTGAGTTTTCCTCAATAAACTCTAAAGAGGTTTTGTAAGCATCTTCAAACCTACCTTGTTTATATAAGATCCCATGTTTAATTCTTAACGATCTTACAGTCAAGTAATAAAACTTTTTTTCCTTTGTAAATTTTATGGTTGAATCTAAGTTTCTTATAGCATTGCCAAAGTCTTTTAACTCACCTTTTAAAAAAGCCAACTCAATGGTACATGTAGCCCACGCCCGTTCATGTACAGGCATGGTCATTATTTTAAGGGCGTTGGTTAGGTATATCTCTGACTTTTCTAATTCATAATTATTAAAATACCAATTACCTAATTCTTCATAAGTGCTTACAAGCTTATCTGAGTAATTATTAGCCTTAAAAAAAAGATGTGCTTCAAGCAACAACGATTTCCCAACTTGAAACAATTCATTAGAAATCTTGGCTTTATTGCGTGCATAAATCGCACCAATTTCCGATTTAATAATGTGTTCGTAATGCTTATCGTTAAGCTTAACTGCAATTGCTAAAGCTCTTTGGAATCTTGATACTGTACCTTCAATATCGCCAGTCATCCCATAACTGATGGCTTCCATTCTTAAGGCCCTGTATTCTTGATACATCAACCCCTCTCGTTTGGCTATTTTCTGCATTTCAATAGCATCTGAAATAGAGCTATTGTAAATACTCAATACGTTTTTACATTTGGAAGCAAGTATCCCTAAGTTCACATAACTTTCAGAAGTATCCTTTTTACGGATACAGAAGTTCATTCCAGTCCAAACTTCTTGTAGGGCTTCTTCGTACTTACCAAAATTGTACTTGTATAAAGCATTTTGGTAAGTTACATCTTCAAACCTTATTGAATCGTTCTCTAAACTTAGTTCCCTCAAAGTAACTAATACTGGCAGAGCAGCAGATTGCTTTTCAAAATTTAGCCAATCTAAATAGGCCAACCCAGTAGCCATTTTAGTATTAACCGTTTGATTTTTAGCTAAAAATGCTGATTCCTTTTCTTTAAGGATAGTTTGATAGTTCCAGTCTTTACCGAATGAGGACTTACTAATTAACAACAAGAAAAACACCAGCATCAACACCTGTTTATGGTATCGAATTGGTGGAGATTGCCAAAACGTAAATATTTGGTACAAAGGAATGAGCAAGTAGGTTTACTGCATAATCAAGTACTGATAGGCGGGTAGCTTTATTGTATCCGACAAAGCTACTGGCGTACCAGTGAGTAGGTTAGTAACTTGTTTGTTCCTTAGGTTTGGCGGCAAGTTAAAACTAACTTCTCTATTTCTTACATTAACCAAAGCAAAAATCTCATTTTCTTGGTAGTTTTTCTTAATGCAGACTATATCTGTAGTGCTAGAACTAGTAAAAGCGCCGTATTTCATCACTTTGCTAGTATCTCTGAATCTAAGATAATTTCTGTAAGCAGAATAAGTTGTAGGGTTTTCTGTCCAGTTAATTTGCTCTTTGGTAAAGAAAGGCAGCAATGGAGTTCTGCCTGTTTCTTGACTACCATAAATTAGGGTATTACCTGTCATACAGGTTACTGCAACAAAAGCAGCGATACTGGCATTCTGACTACCAAACATTTGAATAGGGGTTTTATCCCAGGCACTCTCATCATGGTTTGTAGTAAACCTAAGCTTTCTGGCGGTTGCGGGAATGGCACCATCTTCGGCCATAATTGCACTAGGTAGTTGCGTTGCTGGACTGCCCGCCATTACATTTTTAATGGTGTTGAATGCGGTCCAAGCATAATTCATTTGAAAACCTGCTGTTAATTGCTGAGGTCTATCGCCTTCTGCGAGCAAAATATAATTTCTTTTAGCGTTTGATTTAATAGAATCAATGGCTTGTCTCCAGAAATCGTCAGGAATAAAATTAGCCGCATCACATCTAAGTCCATCTACTTCCATTTCTTCCAACCAGTATCGCACATCAGCAATCATAGCTTGGCGCATGGGTTGTTTTGTATAATCCAAATCGGCCACATCTAACCAATTGGTAGTTGGCGGATGTGTAATTGCACCATTGGCATCTTTAGTGTACCATTCAGGGTGTTCGGCTATCCATTTATGATCAAAAGAGGTATGGTTAGCTACCCAATCAATAATCACTGCCATTTTCCGGTTATGGGCTTCCTTCACTAGCTCCTTAAAATCTGCTAGCGTACCTAGCTCAGGATTTATAGCCCTGAAATCAGAAATGGAATAAGGCGAGCCCAACCCGAAGCTTCTGCGCTCTACCCCAATAGGATGAATAGGCATAAGCCAAATTACGTTGGTGCCCAATTTTTTGATAGAATCTAATCTGTATTGGACTCCCTTAAAGGTACCTTCAGCAGAAAAGGCGCGCATATTCACTTCATACATTTGAATATCGGCATTGGCAGGTACTTGAAACCCAACAGGCTGAGGGGTCTTAATATTGGAACAGTTACAATCAGCTTCACCCCTATTACAGCTAAGTAAGGCTATGATTGCAAATAACACCCCAAAATACCTTGCTGCTAATTTCATAGATTTAAATTCTACTTTTAGTAAAAAAACTTAACAACACGTAATTTAATGAACTTTTAAAGTTTAAACAACAATATATCACTACACAAAACAACAAAAGCCGCAATTCAAGTTTAGAATTGCGGCTTTGAATTACTTATGAACTAGAATTAAAACTCTACCCTATCTAAGGCCATTGTCATACATCTAGGTCCACCTAAGCCTCTACTTAGTTCACTACTAGGTATGCGTAGTACTTCTACACCAGCATCGCGTAGGGCACGGTTGGTATGAATGTTTCTGTTGTAGCTAATTACCCTTCTTGGACCAATAGCAAATACATTGGCGCCATCGTACCACTGCTCACGAGAAGCATAATCTGGGTTATCACCTCCACACTTAATTACTTCTAAGTGCTCTATTTCATTTTCAAGAATACTAAGGATGCTCTTATGCAATACTTCGGTTTCAATAATTACGTTCCCGAGCTCATCTACACCCTTTTTGCGGTGAATTCTGGTTTCTAACACCGCCTGCATTGCGTCAGGATAGGTTACCACAAGGTTCTCATCAATAATGGTGAACACTGTATCTAGGTGCATAAAGTTGCGTTTGTGTGGCAAGAACACTTCATATACACGTTCCACCTCATCTGAACGAAGCACCATTTGTGCAATTTGTAAAATACTAGCAGCATCGGTTCGTTCGCTATTACCAATAGCAAGAGCCTTTTCTGAAAGTACAATAATATCTCCACCTTCAATGGTTGGATAATTGCCGTTAGGGTCAACTGGTGCAGGAGGATATTGTAGCTTATAATTCTCTTTGAAAACTGGGTGGTTATCGAAAATCATCCGCATAATATAGCTTTCACGCTTGCGGCTTGGGAACTTCATTTGGCAGCTAATAACCCCTGTTTGTACCACAGCAGCAGGATCGCGCATGAAGTAGGTATTAGGATTTGGGCTAATTACGAAGCTATGCTCTGGCAAATCTAACAAATGCGGACTCTTTAACTTCTTACGAAGTTCGCCTACTTTAATACCCGCAATAAGTGCATTGGCACATTCTGCAGTACTTAATCTTGGGATTATATCTTCAGCTAGGTGCTCTAATTTAGCATCTTGCAAGGCAAACTTAAAGGAATCCAAAATCAGGTTATCGTCAATTAAAACATCAATCAACAAATCCATTAAGCGAAATACCGTAGCACCAGTAGCACCCTTAATCAAACTACGGAACTCATCGTGTTCGCGCTGCATTACCTCAAGGTAAGGCATATCTTCGAACAGGTATTGCTCAATGTTGTATGGAGTAAGTCGGTCAATTTCATTACCAGGTCGGTGCATAAGCACAGCCTTTAGTGTACCAAATTCAGACTTTAATTTCAGATTCATAAAACTTATGGTGTATTGATTTTAAGGCTTAAACATAGTAAATACCTATGCTGCAATTTAGGCAAAATACCCACGCTACAAGGTTGTTTAAGGTTTAATTTTAGATTAAAAATAGCAACTTTGATAGGTAACAGACCCATTTAGTATTAAACAATAAATTGTTAATCAGTTGCTTAACACTACAATCTGAACTAAAGACTCTGGTAGAATTTTGTTTTGATCATTGATAGCTCGATTTTCTAAACGACAACCGAAAAATGTGATTTAGAGGATTTTAAAGTCTTAAGGCACCAATGATTTATGGTATTCTATGCCATATTCTCTTAAATCTGGATAGGTTTTATAGTTTTCAACATCGTAACAGAAATCGCATTTGATAGGGTTACCAGCAATGGAATTTACTTCCCCATATACAAACCCTTGGTAAATGATGCTGGTGTAAATATTGGTCCACCAAAGTTCATAATTAGGGTAATAGAGCTGGTAAACCTCATTATGTTGCAGAACTCCTTTGCGATTGTGGCAAAATTCAGCTACTTGGTATTGATGGTTATAGGAAGGAATTGCTCTGAACATAAGTAACCCTAGTAACATCAAAACCAAAGGAATACCATAGTTTACTGTATTCCACTTTATAAAAGGCTTTAATACCCAAACAGCCCATTCTGCTAGAATAAGTGATGTAGGAATAAGCAAAATCAACAACCTATTGGTATAGGCATCCATAACTGTTTCAGGTATATACCAAGTAAAAAAATAACTTCCTAAAATCAGGATTGAAGCTATTACCCAGTTGATAGCAAAAACCCTTAACACGAACCAATAAAGGGCAATTGCAATAGTGAAAAATACAGTGAAATAAAGGTCAGATTCGGCAATAGTTTGTTGTCCTGCAGCATTAAGAGGTGCTAAAACTGCTCTAAAACCCATAAAACTACCATAAGATACTATTACTACAACCAATCCAATTTGCAGAAAACGAGAAACCCAATCCTTATTAGGCTTATTAGTCGTAAAATTATAAACGGCAATAACAGTTAAAGCAGCAAAGTTTATGAAAGCTCCCTCATAAACATTGAAAGAAAGTAAGGCAACTAACGTAATAACTACTTTTTTTGGAAGGTTTGTAGTTTGCCAGTTCAATAAACCTAATGCTATCACTAGGGTATAACTAGCTGCCACAAAAGCCTGCCCAATCAAAAAACCTGCACAAACAAGCAATACCAATAAAGGAATTGTAGCAAATCTATAAACATGCTCTTTGCCAGCAATCCAATAAGCCATTACTAAACTAACCCAAACATGAAGGCAATGCCCAAGTGCAAAAAGCAAAACCAGGATTCGGAAGTTGGTAATGCCAATATTCAGTCCCCAAACTAAAGGAAATTGAGTAATGTAGTGAGCTATCTGCCTCTGAGGTTCATGAACTATATAGTTATGCGTTTGCAGAATCTCGACAAAAAAACCAGAACCATCAGCCACAAAAATATATGTACAAACGGTAAGGAAATGAACTACTATCGCAGCAAGCCAAAACAGTACATTACCTACTTTACTCATATTAACTAAATGATTTTAGTAATGGGTGCATAGGAACTACAACATCATTTACAATCATACCCTCCTTTTGGGCTAAAGAATACTGTTGATTTTGTTTTTCGATAAGTTTTTCACGCTTTAGGAAGGCATTATACCTTCTCATAAAAACAAATACCGGCCAATAGCTCAGCACTAACAAAGCAAAAATTCCAGCAAAATCGCCGCCACGGAACCAGGCAACCAATGCTGCATAGATACAACCTAACAATGTAGCCCCTAACATACCATGGTATTTTTCAAAGCCAGTAACAACTTTGGCTAAAACCATGCCATAAATCCAACAAAAAATAATGATACCAATTATACCACCTTCCATATAAAAGGTGCCATACATTGACTCTGAAATTCCGATACCAAACGATTCTCCGTATTCATCATTTAAGTTCAATTTATTGGCATACCCACCAACTGGTTTATTAGGCCAAATTGATCTTGGTATAGGCCTAGTAATAATTTCTAAGTGGTTTAGACCTAACTGGTAATCTATTAGATCAGGAACAACCTGATGAACCATCATAAATCCATCTAACATATTAGAATCTTCAGAGACCAAAAGTCTTTCTACCGAAAGAGTCAGCAACTCAGTATTAGTCATATCTTTTGCATTTCTCAGTACACCGAGAAATGAAAAACCAATCAAAACAATCCCACCGCCAACAACAACCATTATTAATCTAAGACTTGATTTTATCCTAGATAAAATTGCAATACCAATAGGGATTATCCAACCAATTAAAGAAAATCGAACATAGGCAGAAAGAACCATATTAGCAACAAATAACATAATCCCAACAACTAAAATAGCAATGAAAATATAACCAATTTTATCAAAAGTTTGAATAAAAAAGAACAAACAAATTATAACACCAATAGCCCCAAATGGTGTATAAAAACCATAACTAAACGAAATAACCGATAACGCACCCTTAGCAAAATATATAATAAAGTAAAAAACCACAATAAAAAGAACAAAAACCCTATTCTTGTTTATAAACTTCTTAAACAATTCTTTACTATCAATTTTTTCTATATGAGCTTTAGAATAAGCGCTTTTAAAATAAACAAAAGATAAAATAAACAAAACAGTACCCAAATAAAACAAATTAAGACATTCAAGAGCTAACTCGTCGTTCATATCGAATATATCCCAACCAGCAACACGAACATATCCTACGGTTCGTTTTACTGCCACTGCATTAAACCTAGACAGACCAGAAGAGAAAAAAGAAAAGGCCAAAATCAAAGGCAAAATGCTATCCTTTTTTTGGTAGTAAATGGCACAAGCAACCAAAAGTATGTAGGTTAGTATTTCTATTTGTTCGTAACTTAACATAAATACTATCGTAATTTAGTTTGTATTTGTTGGCAAACTGCAGACAATCTAGTTTGGTATGCTTGCCAAGTATAAGCTTCTACAGTTTTTCTGGCGTTTAGGCGCATTGCCTGATACTCTTCCTGGGATTTATATCTAAGTGAAATGATAGCCTCTAACAAAGCTTTTTCATTTCTTATGGGTACAATATAGCCATTTTCCGAATTACTAATTAATTCAGGTCCTATACTATGCGGTGTAGTAATTACCGGAAGTCCTGCCGCCATAGCCTCTACAATAACCAATCCGAAGCCTTCAAATACAGTAGGTAATACAAGGGCATCGTATTCCTGATACAATTTGAACATTTCAAACTGACTTACGGCTGGTATATGGGTAAATAACCCTTTGTATGGCTTTAACCCATCGCCACTGCCTTGTATGCCTCCAATGCAGGTTAAAGTAATATTCTCATTCTTAAGCTGTTGCATTACATTAAGCAAATACTTAATACCCTTGCGCTGGGTTAAAGTACCTGCATAAAGTAAGCGTAAGGGCTTCTTTTCAAAATCTGACTTTACTGTTGGTTGGTATGGCACATAGTCCATATCAAAACCTAAGGGAAGGGTAATTATCTTATCTTCAGCAATTCCATCGGCAAGCATTGTTTGCTTAGTAAATGCCGATGCGGCTATACATATATCGGCAATATGAGGTTCCTCTTCTAGTCTTTTTTGGTAAAAATCAGGAAAAACTAAGTTGTCTAAGCTATCTGCAAAGTCTGCATTTAGCTTAGCTTCTTCACCTAAAATTTCAACACTCGCCTTTACGTGGGCGGTGGCTAATTCAACTATGGCAAGTTTACCTGCTTGTTTAGCAGCAATTAACGATTGATGCGCGCTTCCTTGAAAGCCCCAATAGGCATTGGATGCTTGCCTCGGTAATAGGTTAGCGATGTATTTATCAAAATTTACATCGCGATAGTAAACTGCGTTTTGCGTTTTTTCTGTTTTTCCGTATAGCTTCCTGTAAATAATTTCTTTTAACTCAAAGTCCCAACGAGCTTTTACAAATGGGGCTGCTAGGCCCGGCTGAAAGCGTCTGGTAAAAAAGGTATTACCTTTTTTAAGGAAGTACTCTTGTAAATAAGGTTGGGTTATATAACTACTGGTATAAAACTTATCGAGCATACCCAATTCCTTTAGGCCTTGGGCTACGTGGTAGCTATGTTGCTTGCCAGAATGCGATAAGGTTACTGATAGTTTACTTCCCATTGCCTCTTTATTTTTGATAGTAGGTTCCTTTTGCTGCGTGTAGCGTATTTTCTAACAGTCCGCAAATGGTCATAAGCCCTACACCGCCAGGTACTGGGGTTATAAAACTCGCTTTTTCGCTAACGGCTTCAAAATCTACATCGCCTTTTATGCTAAAGCCACTTTTTTTGCTGGCATCTGGCACACGAGTGATACCAACATCTATAATTACGGCTCCGGGCTTTACCATATCGGCTTTTAAAAACTGAGGGATACCTATGGCGGCAATAATAATATCGGCTTGCAAGGTATAACTTGCTAAATCTTGTGTTCTACTATGGCAAAGTGTAACAGTGCAGTTGCCTGGGTAGGCATTGCGCTGCATAAGGATTGACATTGGCAAACCTACAATCTGACTTCTGCCTATTACTACACAATGTTTGCCACTGGTTTCTACTCCGTATTGCTCTAACATTCTAAGTATGCCTAATGGAGTAGCAGAAATAAAGGCCGGTAGACCTTTACTCATTTTACCAACATTAACTGGATGAAAACCATCTACATCTTTTGAAGGATGGATAGCTTCAACTACCTTATCAAAAGAAATATGCTTAGGCAAAGGCGATTGTACAATAAGCCCATCAATTTCTGGGTTATTGTTTACTGCCTCAACTGCAGCTAATAACTCTGCTTCTGTAATTTCTGGACCGTATCTGAATAAACTACTGCTAAAGCCGAGTTCTTGGCAATGCTTAACTTTACTAGCTACATAAGTTTCGCTTGCACCATCGGTTCCAACCAAAATTGCAGCTAGGTGCGGGGCTCTTTGTCCGTTGGCCACCATTTCATTTACCGAAGTTTTTATTTCTTCTAGTAACTTAGCCGATGTTTTCTTGCCATCTAGTAAAATCATATTCAAAATTATTAGCTTGCAAATAACGCCAATATTTTAAAGTCTTAGGTTACCGAAAAATCAATTTACTCCTTCTGCCCTTGAAAAACCTCCGATTACTACTCGCTTTAACCATTTTCTTAGGCTTAGCTGCACCAGCTTGCGCTATTGTTAATATAGATAGGCAGTTTTCTAACAATATGGTTTTGCCTATGGATAAGCAAAGCCGCATTTTTGGAACTTGTGGACCTAAAGATGTAGTAAGCCTTGGCTTTAGAGGCGAACTATACCGTGCTACTTGTAACCGTGAAGGGATTTGGGAAGTGAATCTGAAGAATGGGAGTGCAGGTGGTCCTTTTGAAATTACTATTTATGGAGCCAACCCTCTAGTAATAAGTAATGTTCAGGTAGGTATTGTAGTTATCGTATTTGGAAATGATAGCACTATTACTGCAAAATCAAATTTAAAGTTTACCCCTGAAGAAGAGCGCAAAATCAGCTTCCTTTATCCTTCTTCTAACTATTCTGGACTACCAGTTCCTTATGCAATTGCCAACAAAGGCTGGCAAAAACCAGATTATGCCAAGCAACTCATATTGCCTGGACAGTTGGCCAAAAATTTATTCTCCAAGTACAAATTACCTATCGGAATAATAGTAGTATTTGAGGAAGGGGCTAAAGCAGATGCCTATATGCCCAATAGTGCCTTAAAAGAATATGCTCCAGATCCTGAAAGTTGGTATGCTTTAGATGAGCTTAAACTTGAAGGTGCCGATTATGAAAATTATAGAAGAAATGAACTAAACCAAAATTATAGGTCTTGGATTAAAGAACAATTGAAGCAAGGCAAAAAGGGTTTCGCCACACCAAAATCGTTTTTAGATGGAAATGAAAACTTCTTGCAATGGGATTCTATCAACCATCCTAATATGAATGTTGCCAATTACAAGCAACTAAAAAACGGTGTGTATTACCTGCATAGGTTCTTGAAATTGCCAACTACATTAACAGGGACCGATAGTGTTATAGCCTATATAGGAAGAGTGTACGATCAAGATAGCGTGTGGATTGATGGCAAGTTTATGGGAGCTTCTGCCGAAGCTGGAAAACTGAGAAGATACACCATTTCTGAAAAAGAACTTAAGAAAACTAACATTGTGCGTTTGCTAATTAAAGTAACAAGCTTTGATAAATACATAGGTGGAATAAGAATAGCAGAAGATAGCTGCATACTGCGTTATGGGCAGTACAGATTAGAGTTTACTCAACTTGCAGGAAATTGGACCTATACCCAAACCCTAAGTTTCGATACTTTAGCAACCCCTTCAGTAAAACTGAAGGCCGATAGACCTTCGCTTTTGTACAATGCACAAGTTTATCCTTTTAGAAGTTATGGTGCACATAGCATTGTTTATGCTCTAGCTGATAACCAAGGCAACGATTGGAAAATATTAAAAGGCGTATCGACTGCACTAAAAGCCGATTTTCCAGATGCCCAAGTAACCACTTGGCACCATAAGCAAGAAGGTACTTCTGCCCAAAAAGAACTATACGCACAACCGAAAGACTATTGGCCTTTACTAACCTATGATTTGCCAGCCATTCACCCAATAGTAATTGCCAACAGAATGGTGGGTAATGAAGTTCTTAAGATTACTCCCGATACAAAACCACAGTTTCCTGAGATTGTGAAATGTAAAATAAAAGGCGAAAAGTGTATGCTAACCCTTTCTGAACCGCTATTCGTGATTTCAAAGAAGAGCCCTTACATTTTCGTAATTACCAATACAGAAGGTACTTCTATGGAAACAAGCGATTTTGAATTGAAAGGAAATAAGCTAGAATTACACGTACCAAAAGGCTGGAAACTAAGCTACCTATCGTACCAAGTAGAAAATAGCGGCATTGGCAGCTACCTTGTAAATTCAAAAGGCTTGCCATTGGCACCATTTGTGTTCAATAACACTAGTATAAAATAATAGTTGGCCTTCTATAATAGATAGCTAAACAAGTAAATATGAATCAATTAATCATAATAGGTGCAGGTGGTTTTGGCAGGGAGGTAGCCCATTGGGCAACCCAAAACCCTGGAAATGGACTTGAGTTTAATATCCGCGGTTTCTTAGACGATAATACCAAAGCTTTAAAGAACTTCAGAAACTACCCACCTATACTTGGCACTGTGGCTGATTATACGCCTGACGATAACGATATCTTTATCTGCGGAATTGGCTTGCCTCAATTTAAGGCGCAAGCTATCCCTCAAATAGTGGCGAAGGGTGGCAGATTTATGAACCTGATTCACCCAACGGTAGTATTCGGTGGAAATATAAAATTAGGGACTGGGGTAGTGATAGCCCCACACGTAACCATAAGTGCCAACGCCACCATTTCAGACTTTGCCACCATTGATAGCAATAGTGTAATAGGGCACGATGTTAAATTAGGACATTATAGCCATATCGGAAATTTGAGTTCCATAACTGGTGGAGCTGAAATCGGGGTGCAAGCATTCATTGGGGCGCACTCTGTAATTCTGCCACAAATAAAAGTAGGTAAGAGTGGTTTTGTAGGAGCAGGAAGTGTAGTTACCAAAAACGTACTAACCAATACTACGGTATATGGTAACCCCGCAAAGACTACCGCCAAATAACTGAGGGTTTATTTATAGGTATTCAGGATTACATTTTATTACTTTCCTGTATATAAATATACACCAATAGCTATATTTACAGTAGCCATTATGCACCAAAGGCACTGTTCAAAACTGACCCCTATTTACAACACTTACAAAATAGTGCTGAAAGGATTTGTTTTGATAATTGTATGGCACCAATTTAACAGTGTAAACGCCCAAGATTCTCAACAGCTATTACCTGTTCTTAAGCAAATAGCTGCTGATAACCAGACCAATAGCCTAGCATCTTTTTATTTTGAGCAGCTTAACTTGCCTTCTTATTCTGATAGAAGAGCAGGTAGCAAAGGACTTAACTCTTCCTTAGATTTTGTTGCTGCCCAGCTTACTGCAATGGGATACCAACTCACCTACCATCAGGAACCGATGCCTGAATGGCAAAACTTGGTTACTGAGTTAGAAATAGTGCCGTATAAGTCGGATCATTTTGTGCCAGTAAAGGCAGTATCTATACCATGGTCGGTACTGAAATCAGATACCTCTATCATGCTTACTGATGTAGGCACGGGTACCGAGGAAGATTTTGCAATAAAGGCTACTGAAATTAAAGGCAAAATGGTGGTGATAGAATCGCCACTTGCTAGAGCTAATAACTTACCCATCTCGGCAATGACCGATTTGGTAGAACGTGCCATTCGCTTTCAGGCAAAAGGGGTGCTGTTCATTTCCAGAACGGAAGAAAATACCTATGCCTACGGCAATTCAGCCATCCCTGGAAGTTTAGCTAAGATTCCTGTAATCAGTATTTCTGCGGAAAGTGGTTTAGAACTACGCGATTGGATGGCTGAAAGCAAACTACTAGCCTTTTTGCATATCAGGAACCGTCAGTCGGAATCGGTAGTGCAATCTGTAATTGCAAAACTACCTGGCAATAGCGAAAGCAGCATTGTTTTAGAAACCAATATGGAGGCCATTGCCCCAAAAAGTGCTGGTGCTGTAGCCTATACCACGAGCAGTTTATTGGAAGTAGCCAGATTGGTTAAGTCTTTGAATCTGAATTATAAGCATACTATATCCTTTGCATTTAGGGCAAAAAGCCTGTTGACTACCGAGCAACAAGCAAGTTATTTGAAGTGGGTAGGTAATGCCAAATACGCCCTTGTTACGCAAGGACCGGGGAAGCTAAAGCGATTACAGTCGCCCGCTAGGGTAAGTGGTGCTAAGTGGCTCACTGCCCTTAACCCGATTGTAGAAGAAGTAGATAAAGAACTGAACTACTTTTCAGATACCGAACTGAACGAACAAATAGCAGGGATGCATTACTTGCAAGTAGGCTACCCACTAGTAATTGCCCAAGCAGAAAACACGGCAGTTGTGCTAAGCAACCTCCATACCAGTGCCGATACCCCAGAGAAGTATGCGGTAGCCGATATTAACTCTAATGCCCGTCTGTTAGCAATGCTTTCCATTGCCCTTGCCCAAGGCACAGAATTGCCCGAAGAACCCATAAAGCCCCGCAAGCTAAAGCGTTGGCTAAAACGCAATGGGATTATGGCAACCAGTACAAAATAGCAAACGGGCTGCAAGCAGCCCGTTTGAGGATTTTTTTGGGAAGGAAATGACTTTTTACTCCCTTACCACTTTCCGCACATACAACTTGCCACCCACACTTTGCAGACGCAATAAATAAATACCCTTAGGTAAGTTGCCTACCTTAAGTTCCTCACCTGCTTCAACTGGTTGGGAAATAATTACCCTGCCATGCACATCCAATAACTGGGCATTTCCTTTGTGCGATAAACGCAAAGTATTGGTAAACGGGTTAGGATATACTTGGAGGTTAGGTTCCTGATTTTGCCTTTGGTTGCTGGATAAAACAGGACCTACTGGTGGGTAAATGGGGTTGTAGGGGATGCCAATACTATCAATTTTTAATAGGTATAAAGCGCTACCTACTGTGCTACTTGTAGTAACACTACCACCAAATATTGCAGAACCATCCCTAATATGGGCTACAGATCTAATGCGCCTATCAACTGTATTGGAGTCAGAATTTAGATTGATTGAAACAATTACATTTCTGTTTTTATCCACTTTTTCATACCAATAATCCATTCTATTCAAGGTTATGCTGCCTCTTCTTTGGGCTTTTAAATACCAGAAAGAAGAGTCCGCCATTGGAATAAGGTCAAGCTTATTATTGGTAGGCTGAATTTCGCTCCATAGCATTCTCAATGAATCGTTAACCAACGCCAAAATTGTAGAACTATCTCGTGAGTAGTTAATGCCTTCAATTAAGTAACCTTGTGGAGTTCTAGTTGCTTTTCCGCTTTGCCAACCAACGGTTGGGTTTGGAAACGTATAAAACAGTTTTCTTTCTATTGCTCTACCGTTTGCAGTATCAATTTCAAGGCCCATTATCTCTCTACCTGAATATCCTGAAACAAACAAGTTTCCATTGGGTAAAAACTCTGCGTGTTCAGGTTGCCCTATAGCATAGGTATAAACATATTCCTTTACCCACCTTCTATTAGCTAAGGAATCCCACCTACTTACCTGCCAGTGTTCACGAGCTTGATTAGATACAGTTAATTCCCTCGCTGCCAATAAATAAAAACCACCGTCAGGTGCTGGAATTAGTTTTTTGAAAATAGTAGGCATAGAATCTGGCTGGGGTTCAGTTCTATGAAAATCACGTCTTGCAAGGGTGAAACCTTGGAAATTTACTCGATGAAAAACCCTTCGATTGAAAGGAAAGTTCTGAACATTGTAAGACAGCCAAAAATTTTGCTTTTGCCTATTTAGGCTTCCTATATATCCAATAATTGTATCAAATACAATTATTGTATCTGTAATATTTCCTCGAGAATTGGCTTGAAAGATAACAGGTCTTTGTCTGTATGTATTATTTATCCTAAGTCCAAATTCCATACAATTAGAACTAAAAAAATACCTACTTGTATCTTGAATAAATGCCTCAAGAACCAAATCACCATCCCCATTTATACTTCGGGAAACATCATATGTCCTTTCCCAAGTTATCTGCTGTCCAAAAGTTATTTGGACCCCAAATAGGGTCCAAATAACAAATAATAAGTATGTTAGCCTTTTCAT
>JAIYDB010000087.1 GCA_027487695.1 Cytophagaceae bacterium
CCAGCATATATTACAGGTCCTTTTCAAGATGGTAATCCATCGTTAGCAACTAGCCAAAATGCTATTTACAAAATTAGCCTAAACCCTACCCGTAACACAGGCACTCCTAGAAATACCACTGGCGGTAATATTGGGATATTTATCAATGGGGTTTCCTTATTTGATTATCGTGATGGTGTATCGTGGAGCGTAAGTTCTGCAGCAGAAGGTGGTGGACCAATTAGAAATGTAAGAGGCGATGGTGTTTGGAATAGAGATGCGGTAGTAGCTGAACGTGAGGGATTCGATTGTGCAAAAGCGCACCCTGCCATGGGTAATTACCACCATCACCAAAACCCTAGTGCTTTTAATTTAGACTTAACCATACTTTCAACGGTATGTAGCACCTACCCAGCCGATGGTTTATATGTGATTAACACCTCTCAACATTCACCGCTATTAGGTTTCGCTTCAGATGGCTTCCCTATTTACGGTGCATACGGGCACAGAAATACTGATGGTACAGGTGGCATTGTAAGAATTAAATCTAGTTATCAGTTGCGTAATATCACTACCAGAAATACCTATGCTAACGGTACCAGTGTAGCTGCAGGTCCTCCTATTAATGCGACTTATCCACTTGGGCGTTACAGAGAGGACTATGAATACATTGCCCATCCTAACGACCCAGATTATTTAGATGAGCACAACGGCAGGTTCTGCATTACTCCAGAATACCCTAACGGAACTTATTGCTACTTCACAACAGTAGATGCTAACCATAATTCTGCTTATCCTTATGTAGTAGGTCCTACGTTTTATGGCACTGTAACCGGTGCTAAAGTTGCCAACGTAACAGAAACAGTTACTACTTATAACCCAAGCCTATCAGTAAAAGAAAACGATGCATCTTTCGACTTAAGCATCTATCCTAATCCAGCTAGCGAATTTATTTCTATCCAAAGCAAATCGATTGAAGCATTTAACCGCGAGGTGGAACTGATTAATGAAAAAGGGCAGGTAGTTAGCAAAGGCACAATCTTACAAGGCAGTACCCTTTGCATCTTAGAAACCGATGCTATTTACAACGGTATTTACTTTGTAAAAGTGAGCTACAAAAAGCAGACTAAGAGCTTTAAGGTGGTAATTAGCCACTAAGAATATTACTGTTTAACTTAACCTGTATCAATCACTTTAACTCGCTTATGGTAATTGATGCAGGTTTTTTTATGAGCTAGATCTATTCATTTGGGCAAGTAAAATGTACTGTGCTTTGCTTTTCAAGCATTTATATTCATATTTGCAGGCTATATGAAAAACAAGGTTTTGGTTTACGGCAGGCTATTGGTGCTGTTACTCGTTCTGGGTAGCTTCACATCGTCGCTGTTTGCTAGCTCTGTTTTTGGTGGTGCAGTTGCAAAAGTTGCCACTACCGCATCTGAAAAAAAGGATAGCAAATCCAAGGATAAGCCTGAAAGCACCCAGCAAATTATTGCTAGCACGCATTCAGCCTCGGTTTTTCTTACTTTGCCAAGCCCAAACTCCGAGGCTTTAATGCCCGAAATTCAATCGGTATTTTTTGGAAGTAGCTTTTTTGAATTGCCCATATTACAAGCTCAAGTACAATCGGTATTTCAGCTATGTGTTCATCGGAATCTATTTTTTACCAGTATTCAGAGAAGCGCGCCCTAAGCACTTTCTAGTGAGTTTTTAAGTTAGCCTATGGCTAATTTGTGGGTAGGCATTGTTATGCCCTGCCCCCTTTCAACTAAGTATCAATCCCAATTATTTAATAAAAATGCAATTTAAAACCCCATTGGCAGTGGTTACTGGCATATTTGCCTTCCTCTGCATCTATTACCTAAGCTTCACTTTTGTGAGCCGTGGCATTGAAAGCGATGCTGTTGAGTTCGCTACCGATTCTAAATCTGGTGAAGTAAACCAATCTAAGAAAACTGCATACTTAGATAGTATGTGGACCAGCCCAGTGCTAAACCTTGGTATTGCTGAGTTTACCTACAAGCAAGTTAAAGAACAAGAAGTAAAGCTTGGTCTTGACCTTCGTGGTGGTATGAACGTAACGATGGAAGTTTCTGCTGCCGATGTACTTCGTGTACTTGCTGAGCAAAACCCAAATCCTGCATTCCAAACTGCACTAAACGAAGCAACTAAAGCTAGCTATACCGATAGCCGTCAGTTTGTTGATATCTTCTACGAAAAATTCAATGCGCAAAGTGGCAAGCCTACTTTAGCTCGTATTTTCGCTAATAGAAACAATATCAAAATCATCAACTTCAATTCTTCTGATAAAGATGTATTGAAGTATTTGAACGATGAGGTAAACAGCACAATTGACCGTTCATTCGAAATCTTACGTGCTCGTATCGATAAGTTTGGGGTAACTTCTCCAAACATTCAGCGTTTACAAGGAACCAACCGTATTCAGATTGAATTACCAGGTGTAGAAGATCCTGCTCGTGTACGTAAACTATTACAAGGTGCTGCTAAGTTAGAGTTCTTTGAAGTGTACGAAACTTCTGAGTGGGTTCCTTTCTTCAATACATTAAACGATAAGTTATATGCTGAAGAAAACGCAGGTGGCGCAGCTGCTGCTAGTCTTTTAGCAGATGCAGCTGAAGATACTTCTGCTGTTACTGCCGATACTTCTTCTAACGCTCTTTTAGCAGCTGCTGGCGATTCTGCCGAGAAATCAGATACTGGCGCTACTGCTACAGTTGATACTGCTAAGAAGGACGATAAAAAAGATACTTCATCTGTAAAGTCTAGTAAAACAATTGCTCGTTTATTCAAGCCTGGTCAAGGTGCTGAAGGCGTTATTTACGTAGCTACTAAAGATACCAACAAGGTAAATACCTTATTGAACAGAGAAGGCATCCGTTCTATCTTCCCTAAGGAAATGATGTTCTTGTATGGCAATAAGCCATTCGATAATGGTCAAGGTGCTCAATTAGTACCACTTTACTTTATCAAGAATGGTAGAGATGGTAAGGCTCCTTTAGATGGTTCAGTAATTACTAATGCCTATAACGATTTCGAACCACTAAGAGGCACTCCAGTAGTATCTATGCAAATGGATGGTGTTGGTACCAAGTTATGGCGTAAGCTTACTGCTGCTAACTTAAAGCGTAAGGTGGCTATTGTACTAGATAACCAAGTATATTCTGCCCCAGTTGTACAAAGTGAAATCCCTAACGGTAGCAGCCAAATCTCTGGTAACTTCACTATTGAAGAAGCGAAAGACTTAGCTAACATCTTGAAGGCTGGTCGTATGCCAGTACCTACTCGTATTGTTGAAGAAGTGGTTGTAGGTCCATCGTTAGGAGCTGAATCAATCCAACAAGGTTTAACTTCAATCTTAATTGGTTTAGGTGTAATCGTATTCTTCATGATTGCTTACTATGCTAAGAGTGGTGTGGTTGCTAACCTAGCGGTATTGATTAACATCCTCCTAATCCTAGGTATGCTTGTACCAATGGATGCAGTACTTACCCTTCCAGGTATTGCAGGTATTGTACTTACTATTGGTATGGCGGTAGATGCCAACGTACTGATTAACGAGCGTATTAAAGATGAGCTTGCCATGGGTACCCCTATGGAACTAGCAGTAAGAAATGGTTACAACCTAGCTTCAACTTCTATTTGGGATGCCAACATTACCACCATGATTGCCGGTGTGGTATTGATGTTCTTTGGTAGCGGTCCGGTTCAAGGTTTCGCAACTACCCTTGTAATTGGTATCTTCACTTCATTACTTACTTCAGTATATATCACTCGTATTATTACTGAGTGGCGTATGAGCAAAGGTGTTCAAATGACATTCTCTACTGGTTTCAGCAAGGGCTTGTTCAAGAACATCAACTACAACTTTGTAGCGAAGCGTAAGATTGCTTATATTGTTTCAGCAGTTATTATTACAGCTGGTTTAGTATCATGGAATGTAAGTGGTCTTAACTACGGTGTTGACTTTGAAGGTGGTTGGTCTTATATAGTAACTGCTGAAAAAAATGTTGATACTGATGGTCTTCGTAATAAGTTAGAGCCATTCTTAGCAGGTAAGCCAGAAGTAAAAACTTTCGGTTCAGCTGATAGGATTAAGATTACAACTACTTACTTAATTGACGATGCTTCTGAAGATGCAGCAGCTAAAGTACAGTCTAAACTAGAAGAAGGCTTAAATGCAGCAACCGATAACAAGTACACCGTATTACAAGGTAGCAAAGTAGGTCCTACCATTGCACGTGATATTAAGTCGAAGTCAATCACCGCAATGATTATTGCGATGGCAGGTATTTTCGCTTATATCTGGGTACGTTTCCGTAAGTGGGAATATGCATTGGGTTCAACTATCGCAGTAATCCACGATACTTTAATCATTATTACGGCTTATACCTTGTTAAAGGATGTACTTCCTTTCTCATTGGAAATTGACCAGAACTTTATTGCCGCTATCCTAACCATCATTGGTTTCTCAGTAAACGATAACGTTGTAATTTTCGACCGTATTCGTGAGCAATTCAAAGAAGACGGTGGCAAGACCGATAAGGAAACCTTGATTAACCAGGCCCTTAACTATACCTTTAGCCGTACGGTAATTACAGCTTCTACAGTATTTGTAGTGGTATTAATCCTATTGCTATTCGGTGGTGAAACCATCCGTGGTCTAAGCTTCGCCTTATTGATAGGGGTAATTACAGGTACTTACTCAACCATCTATATTGCCGTTCCATTCTTAATTGATGCCGGCTCTAAAGACGATGCTAAGGCTGGTTCAGCAGTTCCTGCGAAAGCATAAGTAAAAGATAAAATAGATTTTAAGGGACGGGCAACCGTCCCTTTTTTTGTGGGGGAAAATTGTTGAAATAATTTGAATTCCCCCAAAAAAAGTAATTTAGGCTTGTGAAAGAGAGATCTTTAAAGGAGCGCATTTACTGGTATATTGATTTACTTCTAAAGGGAGAAATTGATTGTTCATCGTTTGCGGATAGCTTTTATAGAGCGTATAATCTACGATTAAGCTTTTACGAAGAGGAAGAAGTTTATTCTGATCTTTCAGAGTTGGAAGAATTTGAGTTTAGTAAATTAGGTCAAATTGTTAGCAGGTATTCCCCATTTCAGGAAGACCACAAACTTTACCCTGGCGTTTACTATACAGAGGAGGATGTAAAGGAAGCAGCAAGAAATGCGCTTGGAAACATTAAGATAAGTAGTAATTAAAGTAAATCTTTGTATTACCTACAATTGTAAATAAAAGTATATTTCTGAGGTGACTGATTAAAACTACCGAATCCAGTTGAAGTTACATTTGTTAGGTAATTATTACTATTAGTTTTCATCTCTGTAAATACTACCTTATTTGCAGCTGAACCATTTTTAACAACTTGCGAAGGAGGATTTTTAAACAACCTAAACTTCTCTATATACAATGGAAAGGGACTTCCAATTTCTAATGACAAAAAATCATTGTAAAAGTCGAACATATAGTAATTGGTCACATTAATGTGTTTAGTGCTGTCGGAATAAAGAAAATCGTAAGTATCATTGCCTGAAGCACCTTCTGTTCTTATACTAATCACATTTCCTAATGCATTGTAGTTTAAAAATACAGTGGTGCTATCATCCTTTTCGATAGTTATACTTCCTCTGTAATTCCTTTCATTCAGAATATACTGTTTAAGTTTTACAATTGAACCATCTTGATAGGTGGGTACTGTTGTGGTTTTAAAACTAAAAATATCCTCTGGGTCACCTGTTTCGCCTACTGCCAAAAATCCTTGAACTGACTTTGTCCACTTATTATTTATTACAAACATTGTATCATACAGACTTTCAACATTACTACTAGTAGTTACAAAACTACTGCCATGATTAATGTTAAGGAAAAAATCTTTATTAATAATTACTTTTGAAATCCTATTGGAATTATCATAATCAAATCCTAATTTCTTTGGTCCAATTTCATTTCCTATTACAGTGATAGAATCTAATAGACAAATTGGTTCATTCGGTGAGGCTTCGTCGTTGTTACAAGAATACAAAAACATAGATGTTGTGATTACGACTATTAAAGAAACTACTTTTGAAAAATTAAACATAGGAGCATTTATTTTGTGGAAATAACGTCGAAATATAGAGTTTAAGTATTTCATGCACAATAGCAAGTAAAACACTTTTTTATTGCCTTGAGGGTTCAACGTATTGGGAAATATTATTGTAGCTGGACGTTCTCTAAGACCAAGAAACAGAGAGAAGCTAAATTATAATGAAAAATTAAGAGTTCAACAACCTCGCAAGCCAGGGTTGAAATATAGATTTATTGGCAAAGCGAATTAAAAAACGCCTCTAACTGATATCAAGAAAATCCTGATTCAGACAATAGCAGTTCAAAACAAAACCGCCAGCCCTACGGGCTGGCGGTTTGTATTTACCTAAGAAACATAATCCTTATTTCACTACCAACTTTTGGCTAGCACCGTTAAACTTAACAGTGTAAACACCTTTAGCTAGTTTAGAAACATTGATTTCGTTAGTCTCAGTAGCAGGTTGAGTCATTACAACTTGACCAACTACATTAATAACTTCTAAAGAACCAGTACCGTTGGTACGGATAGTTACTTTATCTGTTGCTGGGTTAGGGAATACTTCAAATGCCGAAGCTTTGAAAGTATTGATACCAGTTACACTACCTACACGTAACTGTAAACGGTAAGGCTGGTTAGCACTTACGTTGAAAGTATAAGTTTCAGTACCTGTATAAGGTAATAACTCACCAGTTTGCTCATTGAACAAGTTGAAAGTATAACCAGCAACATTGTTGAACTCTGTAGTACGTAGGGTAACGATACCTGAATTAGCAGTTTGAATTACGAACGGAATAGCATTAACTTCATTCAAGTTCATACTCGCAACACTTTGATTTACAGCACCATTAACAAAGATGTTAGTAGCTGGGTTCATCAATTTATGAGCATCGAAAGCTGTTTCGTATGCTGTTGTTGCTTCCGGACGGTTAGCAATTACCATTTCATCGCTTTCGCCATTGTTAGTCATTTCCATGCGGATAAGACCAGCAACATTGCTTTCTGTACGTTGCATGGCAACTTGGTTGCTTACCTTAACATTTTCAATAGCTACTAAGAAGTTGGTTGTATTTGTAGTTTGTACAAAGAAACCTTGAGCTGTAGCTAAGTAACGGCTACCACCATTTACACCAATACTATTTACGTATGTTCTGTAACGGCGGTTAACCCAGTCATAAATATACATAGCGTTAGCCACGTTAGTCTTAGTCCAACTTGGGCTATCCCAGTCAATAGTGCTAGGGTATGGGTTAGATACTAATTGGAAACCAACTTGATTAACTACAGGTAGGTTGAAAGTACCTACTGCTGGTGAGCCTGTAGCACTCCAAACATTTCTGTTTCCAGAGAAGAAACCATTGATACCAAACCAAACTTGAGCACCTGCACCATTTGGTAAGCTTTGGTTTAAGCTAGTTGGTTTAATCCAGTTGTTAGCAGATGTGCTATAGAAATAGAAGTTACCACCACCTGCAGTGCTATTGTTAAATGTAGCAGTTGAATAAGGCGATACACCATTCCACAAACCTACTGTTTGACCAGAAACACCAGGACCTAATAAATAGTAGTTACCGTTGCTTGTTGTAGTTCTGCGAACATTAGTTCTATCTAACCAACGTTGAATTGTAAAGTTAGAACCATTGGTTACGCTACCAGTAGTTGGAACTGCAGCTAAACGAGCTGTTCCAGTAGCAGTGCTTAGCATGGTTAACATTTGGTTACCCAAATTTAAGGTAGTGTTGTTACCTACTGTTAAAGTACCGCTAATCATAGTTGCATTGCTTTGTGTTACGGTACGTCCGTTAGCTACTGTAAGGTTGCTAATGGTACCACCACCAAAGGTTTGGTTACTAGAACCTGCAATACGTAAAGTACCTGCACCTGAAACTTCACCTTGGTTACTGAAGTTACCAGTTACCGTTAAAGTAATACCTTCTGGAATAATGATGCTTGCATTTTCACCAACTGAAATGTTAGCGAAGCTAGCATTTACGTTCTGAGTCATTGCGCCGTTTACCAAAATATCTGTACCATTATCTGGCACTGCATTTTCTAACCAAAGCGATGCATTATTATAGTTACCAGTTCCAGAGAATACTTGAGAACAGTTTTGCGTAGCTGTTACTGTTGGGCTACTTACTGCGCTTGTACAACCACCAAAAATAACCTGCACGGTATAAGTACCAGGAGTAGTTACAAAAATTGAACGGGTGGTTTCGCCATTGCTCCAAATATTACCTAAAGCAGTACTAGAGGTAAGGGTTACACCAGCACCAGCACAGAAAGTTGTAGGACCATCTGCAATAATAGTTGGGGTTGCGTTTACGCCCTGAACAATTTGAGATTGTGCACTAACAGCTGAAGTACAACCTGTAGCAGAAATAGCTCTAACTCTGTAAGTACCTGGAGAAGTTACAGTAATTGAACGTGTGGTTTCGCCATTGCTCCAAAGGTTATCGCCAGTGTGAGATGAAGTAAGCACTATGCTACCACCAGCACTACATAAAGTATTGAACGCATTGTTCAATGAAATAGTAGGGATTGTTGGAGGTACACAAACATCAAAACCTTTGAAATCGTCGAAGTAATAAGTGAAGTTAGTGAATGAGTTATTATTGAACGAGAATGTTACTTGATCAATTTGCTCATCTAACACCCCAAACGATGGTTGGAACACATAGTTAAATACAAGGGTATGCCAAGCATTTTGAGCAGTTACCGTAGCAGCGTAAACCGAATGCCTACCTTGAGGATAACCTCCAGCAGCCAATGCAGAGTTTTCTAAAGTTAATTCAACAGTAGTACCAACTGGCGCTGTTGTATATAACTTCATGCTAAACTTCTTGGTATTTAATAAATAATAAGCAGGCACATCTAAAGCTTGACCGTTCATGGTACAAACTAAATAATCGTACTGAACGCCACCATTACGCACATATTGACCTACCGTGGCTGATGGATTTCCTGAACCAACCGCAGGGTTTGCTACGTTATTTGTAAATACGCCACCTGAGTTACCAAAACTTAACTTACGTACAGTTTCAAAGTTTTCAATATCGAATTGACCAATAATAGAGTTGTCTTCAACACGAGGTTCAAACTTTGGTCCATACAATGAATCTAAGAACACAGTTACTGAAGAAGTAGTACCTCTGTTTACTAAAAACGCTGCAGAGTTTACACTACTTGCTGTTATAGTTGCATCTGGAGTTGAACGGTAAGTTAACACCACAGTTTCCCATTGGTTAGTTGTGCTAGTTA
Source organism: Cytophagaceae bacterium (assembly GCA_027487695.1). Lineage (GTDB taxonomy): Bacteria > Bacteroidota > Bacteroidia > Cytophagales > Flexibacteraceae > JAIYDB01. Next base: position 9,339 of record JAIYDB010000087.1, read on the forward strand.
CACCCGAAAATTCTGCATATCTGCCAGATGTATTACTTATACGAGTTGCATTGCTATCTTGTAAAACAAGATGAATGTTTACGTTAGGTGAAGCACTATAAACTTTAACACTAAATTTCTTAGTATTTGCACGGTAAGCAGGTAAATCGGTAAGAGCAGAATCAAACCTCATTAACAAAGTATCGTTAGCCGATGTGCTACGTACATACCTACCAACAAATGAAGAACTGTTGCCTACTTGGCTTGGATTAGCCTGAGGTGTATAGCGAGCAGATTGGCGATAGCGCACATTATTTGTGGTCCATCTATGTTCTCTGTGCGGAGTAGGATCTACAAAACTTACAATTGGGAAACCTTTCATTTCATCGAAATAGAAAGTATCGGCAGTAAATGCATTTGGTCTAAAACTAAGCGTCATTTGATCAATTGCATTAATGTTTTGCCCAGCATCTGGTTGAAATGCATAAGTAAAGGTTAGGGTTTCCCAACCACGAGATACTGTTGTATTAGTACCATAAATACTATGACGGCCATTAGGATAACCGGTAGCTGCACGTGCTGCATTTTGTAAAGCAAACTCAACTCTAGTACCAACTGGAGCATTCGTCCACACTTTCATAGTAAAGCGCTTAGTACCATTAAAATAGTTAGCAATATCTGTAGATACGCCAATCATGTTAGCCAATAAAGCATCGTACTGAACGCTTGGATTTCTAACATAACGGCCTACGTTTGCCGAAGTGTTATTACCACCAACCGATGGGTTAGCAATAGGCTGAACTAAAGTACCATCAGAATTGCCGAATGTTAGTTTAATAACATCGTCAAAATTATGAATCGCATTTTCACCTGCTATAACTGCCACTGGCGGAGGTCCAAACTTAGGACCATACAATGAATCTAAAAATACGGTAACTGAAGTGGTAGTATTTGGATTAACCAAAATAGCCATTTGATCTACCCTAGCGGCATTAACACCAGCATCTGGATTGCCTACCCAAGATAATGTTACTCGCTCCCATTGGTTAGCAACAGAAGTGGTACCACGGAATTCCGCAAAACGACCAGTTGGGTAACCGCCTAATGCAGCAAGGCTATCTTGTAAAGTAAATTGAATTACAGTACCAACAGCTGGGCTATAAACTTTAACGCTAAACTTCTTAGTGTTTGCTCTGTATGCAGGTAAATCCAACAATGTTGAATCAAAGTTTGCAGAGAAGAGGTCAAACTGCTGAGTAGAACGAACGTATCGGCCTACAGTAGTTGAAGCATTACCTGTTGTTGTTGGAGTTGATGTAGTAGTTAAAGTACCATTAACTGGCGAATAGCGTACTCTGCGAGTGTTGCGGAAGTTATCCCAAACGTGTTCAGTATTAGGAACCTGTGGTATTACAGGAGCTTGTACGGCAAACCCTCTAATATCGTCGAAATGAAATGTATGGTTAGTAAAATTTCCTGGATCAAATGCTAACACAATTTGATCTAATTCACTTGCATTGGTTGCTGGAGCTGGTTGCCAAACAAAATCAAAAATTACAGTATGCCAAGCACCCGATGTGCCAACTGTACCTCTGTAATTACTATGTCTTCCTTGTGGCCAACCTGTATTTGAAACTGACTTCTTTTCAGCAGTAATTTCTATAGCAGTACCAACTGGCGCTGTTGTATAAACCTTCATACTGAACTTTTTGGTTCCGTTTTGGTAAGATCCAATATCCTGTATAAGCCTTTCATTTAATGTTGGTGCTACAACAAAATCCCATTGAACACCTGCATTGCGTACATAGGTTGCAACATGTGAGGAATTATTGTTTACACCAGGAAATGGGTTTGCAACTGGCTGTGTTAAAGTACCCGCAGAATTAGCCCAAGTTAAGCGCCGCGTACTTTCAAAATCGTCGATCATATTCTCGCCCACTATCTGAGCGAAAACAGGAGATACCACCATGGACAACACCAAGAGCAGTAAAGCTGGTATAAGTTTTCTCATTAGGTTTGGTAAAATTTGGATAATTTATTGGTTTAAGGTTTGTTTATAGGATTTGGCGTAAGAAAATTTTATGGTTTTAATCTAACGCGGAACCTACCAACATGTACTAAGAGCACATAAAGTGCAGTTACTAACCAATGATTGCAAAATAATTTAACTTTTTCTTGGAATGGTACTATTTAACCCTTCGTAAAGGCATGTAAGAAGGGTTGTAAGTTTAAAGAATGCGCAATGGACAAGACAAAAGCTAAAAATCGGAAACAACCTTTCGGCAAGAAGGAAGAATTGTTGCCTTTCCCCACAATAAAACGCAATCCCAATGCAAGGCATTGGGACTGCGTACAAAATCACACACTATTTGAATTAGTTAGTAAGCCTAAGGGCTTTATATTTTCTAAAATGGCTTTAGCCAATTAGTTTATTCTTCGTCTTCGTCGGTTTCTGGAGCTTCGTAGCCGCCTTCTGGTTCCACTACTTCCCCACCAGTAAGTTCTTTAACACGCTTCCTGATTTTGGTTTCTATTTCTAGCATCAATTCAGGATTATCTAGCAGTAATTCCTTCACAGCATCTCTACCTTGAGATAGGCGGTTACCATCGTAAGAGAACCAGCTACCTGCTTTCTTAATGATTTCTAGTTCTACACCTAGGTCAATAATTTCGCCTACTTTGCTAATTCCTTGTCCGTAAATGATATCAAACTCTACCGTTTTGAAAGGTGGTGCTACTTTGTTTTTTACCACTTTTACTTTGGTACGGTTACCGGTAATGTTATCGGCGCTTTCCTTAATTTGTCCTATACGTCTGATATCTAAACGAACAGAGGCATAGAATTTAAGGGCATTACCACCAGTTGTAGTTTCAGGGTTACCGAACATAACGCCAATTTTATCACGTAACTGGTTAATGAATACGCAGCAGCAGCCTGTTTTATTAATGGTACCAGTTAGCTTACGTAAGGCTTGGCTCATTAAACGAGCTTGTAATCCCATTTTAGAATCGCCCATTTCGCCTTCTAGTTCACCTTTAGGAACTAAGGCCGCAACGGAGTCAATTACTATAATATCTATGGCTCCTGAACGGATTAGGTGCTCTGCAATTTCAAGTGCTTGCTCACCATTATCTGGCTGAGAAATCAATAGGTTCTCTGTATCGATGCCTAGTTTTTCGGCGTACGTTTTATCGAAAGCATGTTCTGCATCAATAAATGCTGCTAAGCCACCTACTTTTTGTGCCTCGGCAATCATATGCATAGTAAGTGTGGTTTTACCGCTAGATTCGGGTCCGTACACTTCTACAATTCTGCCACGTGGTACACCACCTATGCCTAAAGCTATATCTAAGCCTAATGAACCTGTGCTAATGGCAGGGATATCGGCAACGCGCTCATCTGATAGGCGCATTACTGTTCCTTTGCCGTAGGTTTTATCTAGCTTATCAATAGTAAGCTGTAATGCCTTTAGCTTTTCTAATTTTTCTTTGTTTGGGTCTTTTTCGGCAGCTGCCATAGGGGTGTGATTTTTAAGTGTGTTTTATTTGATGACGTAAAAATAATCATTTCTTTGATTATTTTCATAGCGCAAACTAAAATTTATCTTCCGCCAAAACTTGTCGGTGGCTATAAATAAAAATTAGCCCTGTAAAGTTTATGGCTTTACAGGGCTAAAGTTATGGGGTAAAACTAACCTTTTCAGGTTAAATTATTTTTTCTTAGGAGCTGGCTTTGTAGCACCAGGATTAGCCATAATAGGCTTTGCTGGCTCAGTAGCTGGCTTACCTTCAGTTGTATTTTCAGCACCTGGAGCCGGTGGCGTGATACCTAATTTCTTCAAAACTAGGTCAGTAATGTTTGCACTTTCAACACCATAAAGCAATACTTGAGGGTCGCCATTGATTACGAAAGTAAAGCCATTTTCAGCAGCTACATCTTTAATAGCCTTTTGGATACGATCGCTTTCAGGAGCAATTAACTCATCAGTTTTATTTTTAATTTCGGTTTCAGCACCTTGTTGCAATTCCATAAGGTTTTGCTCTAGGTTACGTAGTTCGTTTTCCTTACTACGTCTGATGGCTTCCATCATAGAGTTCTTAGTTTTCTCGTAATCATCTAACTTAGTTCTGAACTCTTCTTGCTTCTTTTCAAGTTCTTTACGTAGCACCATGCTACGGCTACGGATTTCGCTTTCAATCTCCTTTGCTTTTGGAGAAATACTAAAAATGTAGTTGGCATTGGTATAGCCAATTTTAGGTGCTTTTGCTTCTTGTGCATTTACTAGGCCTAAACTGGCAACAAATACAACAACGATTGCTATAAGGGCTTTTCTCATAATATTTGGCTGTTAAACAGCCTAGTTAAATAATGTTCTGATTAAATACAGAACCGTTTTGATTAATTTTTTGCAATATTAAGCAATAGGTTGGCATTTTTTACTACCTATTGTACTAGTAATTATTTACCGCCTGGGGCTGGTACAGTACCTGAGCCACCTCCGCCTTCTGAACCTGCAAGTGGTTTGGCTTGTCCGCTACCTCGCTTGTTATCAATGGTATCGTTTTTATCGCCAAGACCAAGTTCTTCCAAAACGTAATCGGTGTAATCGTGCTTAGGTTCCATGTAGATAAGCGTAATATCGCTACTCTTATCGAACATCATTTGCACCTTACGTTTTTTACAAACTTTTTCAACGGCATCAAATGCCTTGTCTTGTACTGGGGTAATTAACTCTTGTCGTTTCAGGAAGAGCAAACCTTCAAAACCGAAAATTTTAGATTGCCTTTCTTTGGCTTTCTTTTCCTTTTCAATGATAATGGCCATTCTTTCCTTTTTCATTTCCTCGGTCATCAGAATTTCCTCTGCCAAGTACTCTTGCCTTAATTTAGCTACTTCAGCAAACATATCTTCTACTTCCTTTTGCCAAGTGGCACTTGTTTTACCAAGTTCTTCTTCGGCCTTTTTATACTCTGGCATTTTGCTGAGGATAAACTTCATATCTAGGTAGCCTACCTTTTGTGCAAAGGTTTGCAATGGAAGTAGGAATAAGAGCAGCGGAAGTAGTTTTTTCATAGCTGGGTTACTTCTGTGGCTAAATAACTTGCTTCTAATTATAAGATGCGTATTTGGCCGAAAGGGTTGCTTGCTTATTATCTAATTTGTTGACCAATAGTAAAGGTAAAGGTTTGCCTACCGCCGTTAGTTTCCCCTGGAAGGTTATCTAATGCCCTACCAAAGTCCAGACCTATAAGTCCGAATTGTGGCATAAATATACGTGCACCTACCCCTGCTGAACGGTAAACCTTGAACGGGTTATACTTTTCATAACTTAGATAGTTGTTACCACCTTCAAAGAATGCCAAGGCAAATATGGTTGCCGATGGATTGGTTGAAATGGCATAACGTAATTCAGTAACATACTTATTATAAAGTACACCGGCTTGGTCTTTACTTCTA